>DAOVJB010000134.1 GCA_030673425.1 Elusimicrobiota bacterium
GACAGATGTACGAAAAATGGGAGAAATCTAAGGAAGCAGGTATATCATATAAAAACGCCTTAAGTGTTGACAGTAATTATTCCAAGGCAACTGTAGCATTGGAAAAGTTGCAAGGAGTTGAATAAACTTAAAGATGAGAGAAAAATCAATATTAAAAGATAAAAAACGAATAAGACGGATAGAAAATATTTTCTATCCTTTTTCGTTAGTTATGAACAAGGGAGAAAAATGAGAAGGAGAAATTGTTATATAACAATAATTATATGTCTCCTTTTATTAGAGACTGGTTGTTTTGTGAGTGCTAGTAAATATAGACGGGATACTGATGGATTGGAAAAATTAGCGGCTAAGAAAACAAAAGAATATAACAAACTGGCAAATGAACATGAGGCTTTAGTCAAGGAAAATGAGAAATTAGAAGAAGAAAATGCATTACTGTTATCCGCCTTAGACGCCAAAGAAACCACCCATTCTATGATAGTTGCTGATTTAACCAAAGACAATAAAGAAATCAGAGATAAAAACAAGATACTTTCTTCGGAAAACGCGGATTTAAGGGAAAAAATTGTAAAGGTCTCTCAGAAGAAGAAAAAAGAAATTAACGCTTTAAAAACAACCTATGATATACTTGTAGATGATATGCAGGAGGAAATAGAAGAAGGCAAAATTAGAATTACTCAACTGGAAGATGAGGTTTCGGTAAGTATAGTAGATAAAATACTTTTTAAGTCCGGAGAGGTGAAAGTTAAACAAGCGGGACGCAAGATATTAAAAAGATTAGGAGATATACTTAAAAAAGTTAAAGGTAAGCAGATAAAAATCGAGGGTCACACAGATAATGTTCCGATCGGTCCTGATTTAAGGAGCAAATATGCTTCTAACTGGGAGCTTTCGGCGGCGCGAGCTATAAATGTTGCAAAATATCTGAGGGACGAAGTGGGAATTGACCCAAGTTTGCTTTTTGCCGCTGCTTATTCACAATATCGCCCGATAGCCAGTAATAGAACAGAAACTGGTAGGGCAAAAAATAGACGAATCGAGATTGTTCTGATACCTATGGATATGGAAGAAGTGATAGAAGAATAAGGAGGTGTTCGGTGAAACTTACTGATTTTATCAAAAATTTGCTTTTGGATAAAGAAATGAAGAAAAAGATACAATTTTTGAGTGGGATTTCTATTTTTAATGGTCTGGATTTTAACCTTTTAGGTAAAATTATTAATATTACCTACATAAAAACATATCAAAAAGGTGAAACTATTTTTAATGAGACTGATATCGGCAAAGCCATCTTCATTATTGGTCGAGGGAACATAGAGATTACCAAGAAGATTTCTGAGAGACAAGAAGGGATTTTGGTAGTACTCGCTCCCGGGGATTTCTTCGGAGAGATGGCGCTTTTAGAGGAGTTGCCTCGTTCAGCTACGGCCAGGGCGGTTGAAGAGAGTGAAATTTATATAATTTATAAAGTTAACTTTGATAGTCTGATTGAGAAATATCCTCAGGTAGGAGTAAAGATTACAAAAAACCTGGCTACGATATTAAGTAAACGATTACGTAAAACGAGTGAGAAAGTAACAGCCCAGATACTGGAAACATTACAAACTAAGTAAGTTCCAATGAAACTATAGGGTCAAGGGAGGGAGAAGTTGATCAACCTACTGTCAGAAAGGAGACGAAAATTAAGAACAAATCTTTTATAATAGCTATAATTGTCCTTGCCATTGTCTGTTTTCTTTATTTTGTAAGAGGAATCCTTTTACCTTTTATTCTCTCTTTAATTTTAGGGTATTTATTGAATCCCATAGTTACTTATTTTGAAGTTAAGGGGATAAAAAGGGGTGTTATAGTATTGTTCCTCTATGTGTTGTTTGTGGGAGTATTAGTCGTTGGAGTTTTTGTTTTCTTCCCGAAGATATTGGATGAATTAGCAAGCTTGAAGAACAGTCTGCCTCTCTATACTGATAAAATAAAAGAGGCACTGTTAAATTTAGGAAGTAAAGTGGAAAAATATTACCCCTCCGCAAGCGGTGAGCAGTTTGGCGAGGTAATGCTCCAGAAAATGCAACAGACTCTCCAGACTACTGTTACTAAAATCCCGGGTTATTTAATGAATGTTTTTGCTTTGTTTTCTTTGTTTATTTTAGTTCCTTTTATTACTTTTTTCCTCCTGTTAGGATGGAAAAAATTCAGTTATGACTTATTTAACTTTTTACCTGCTAAATATGTAGAGACGGTATTAAGTATAATCTGTGAGATCAATGAAGTTTTAGGCGGTTTTGTCCGTGGCCATATGATACGTCTTGTCTGGATAACTTTATTGGCTGTATCCGGATTAGTCTATTTGCAGTTAGACTATGCTATCTTATTCGGCCTTTTTATCGGATTGACTAATATCGTTCCTTACATAGGACCTTTGATAGGAGCCATTCCGATAATATTGATGAGTTTCTTCAAGTATGGTTCGGCAATGGCATTAAAGGTGATAGGTGTAATAGCCTTTGTACAGTTATTAGATAACCTCGTAGTAGCTCCTTATGCTTTCAGCAAAAATGTTAAACTCCATTTTATTCTGGTGCTTTTTGCTATTTTAGCAGGAGCCAAGATGTTTGGTTTCTTAGGTGTAATACTTGGTGTTCCTATTTTCTCTGCGATCAAGGTCACAGTTAAAATTTTATATAATCGCACCAGGCGTCCTGACTTAAGAAAAGTTAGAGAATTAGACTCACAAAAAATTCTATTAGAACAGTTTAAGGCTTGAGGTGTAGTACTTTATGAACGGCCATCTGGAGTTTTATAAGAATAGACACGTACGTCAGAGGATTGCTGAATATTGCGGGGGAAGCAGTCTTGATACTTCTACATTTACCACGGCTAAGAACATGGTGGCATACGGGGATTTATCTGATGAACAAAGTATTATGTATGAAAGATGTGTTACCACTATGGGAGAGGACTCTTTTAAATGGATATTAGACAGGGGATTGGACATATTCCGTTCTGTCTGGGATAAAGACTATATAGTGGGTATTTTAGATATAGAATATTACAATATGGATTATCCGGGGGAGGTCTATCTTAATCAGGAAGAAACATTTATCAAATTAGAACCGGTTTATGAGACAGTATTAGAAATATTCTATAAATTTAATATAGAACCTTTAGTAATAATGACAGGACAGGGATACCATTTTTCTTTTCAGATAAAGCAGAAAAGCAAGGGTTGCAAAGAATTACAAAAAATTGGTAAAGTAAACGATTCTTTGTATGATAAATATAATAGTTCATTTAATCTTTTTCCCCATGAAGTTTCACTCTCACAGGGTAAAGCCTATGACGGTATGGGAAGAGTGATGGAATATCTGGTGCATCTGGTGATTAAGAAGATAGGTAAATCCGTAGATATTCCGATAGTCTGTACAGATTTGGCTGTAGGCAGAGGTTTGCAGGGGCGGGAAGGTATATCTTTGGATTTGTCTATGTATGGAGACCCACTGCATATAAGGGATATCCGTTGTCCGTTCAGTACGCATCAAAAACATAAAGTTGAGAGATCTAAAGTTGGTGATAGAATAGCAAGTGAGGTGCCTGTTCAGATTTCTCTGCCAAGAAATGGTTTGTCTTTAACAGAGATGTTAATTATGCGCAGGGACTTTTCTATGGCAAGTGCATATGCCGCCGAGGTAAACACCAAAATTCCGGACGTCTCTGTATGTTTTGAGAATTTAATAAGAAGTTATAAATATTCCAAAATATATCAGTTCCATAAATACTTTGATAAGGATGATTCTGATTCTTTAGATTATTCACAGGTTACATATGAGGAGATTGATTTGAATATTTTACCTCCTTGCATAAGGCATTCATTGGTAAATTCTAATGACCATTTGTTAAAGCCGACAAATATTCAGGCTATTACTAGGACCCTGTTAAAATTAGGATGGCATCCGAGGCGTATTTCAGAGTTGATATGTTCTAAATATGAAGAAGACCGTCAATGGGGAACAATTTGGTTGGAGTATGATGCTTCAACCAGAGCACATCTCTACGTACGCCTGCTCGGGGGACTGATTTATGATGGAACGGATAAGGAGAAAGACCTGAATTGTGTATCACATC
>DAOVJB010000160.1 GCA_030673425.1 Elusimicrobiota bacterium
AGCCGGGCGGTTCAATCAGAGACAAAGAGGTTATTGAAGCCTGCAACCAGCATGGCATTGCCATGGTCTTTACAGGCATAAGACATTTCAAACACTAAAGGAAGAAACCTATGAAACGTCCTTCTTGGGATGAATACTTTATGGAGATTGCAAAGGTCGTTGCCAAACGTGCTACGTGCACCAGGCGAGAAGTCGGAGCGATCATAGTAAAGAATAAAAGGATAATCTCTACAGGATATAACGGGACATTAAGCGGGCTTGAACATTGTGAAAAAAAAGGCTGCTTAAGAGACAAACTCAAGATTAAATCAGGCGAGCGGCAGGAGTTATGCCGCGGGATGCATGCTGAGGCTAACGCACTGCTTTTTGCTGCCTCATACGGGATTGATATGCATGATGCGATTATATACTGTACACACCAGCCGTGTGTACTATGTGCAAAAATGATTATTCAGACAGGTATAAAGAAGGTAATATTCAACGGCAAATATCCTGATGATTTAGCAGTAGAGTTATTCAGGGAAGCCAGTGTTAAATTAAAAAGGATCTCTAAAAATTGACGGAGGTACTTAAAAATGATTCCACGCTATACATTGCCGGAAATGGGTAAAATATGGACCGAGCAGAATAAATTTGATAAAATGCTTGAGGTAGAAATTCTTGCCTGCGAGGCACTGGCAAAATTAGGAGAGATTCCTAAATCTGCTGCTGTTAACATTCGCAGAAGAGCAAAATTCAAATTAAGCCGAATCAAAAAAATAGAAGAAGTTACCCGCCACGATATTGCTGCGTTTGTCCAGGTATTAGGCGATAATGTAGGAAAAGACGGCCGTTTCATTCACTTAGGATTAACATCTTCTGATGTTTTAGATACCGGGCTTGCGATTCAGATGCAACAGGCTTGTGATATACTAATAGATGACTTAAAACAGTTTGCTCATGTATTAAAAAAGCAAGCCAGAAAGTACAAATATATAATTATGATAGGCCGTACGCACGGTGTACACGCAGAACCAATCACATTTGGATTAAAACTTGCTCTCTGGTATCAAGAGACATTACGTAACATAGAACGTATGAAAAAGGCAAGAGACATAGTAAGTGTTGGTAAAATCTCCGGCGTAGTTGGAACTTATGCGAATATCAACCCTAAAGTAGAAGAGTACGTCTGTAAAAAATTAGGGCTTAAAGCTGCTCCCGTTTCGACACAGGTTCTTCAACGCGATCGTCATGCTGAGTTTATAAGCACATTAGCCATATGTGCAGGGTCAATAGAAAAATTCGCTACCGAAATCCGCGGACTGCAACGTACTGAAGTACTTGAAGTTGAGGAATGTTTTCACAAAGGCCAGAAGGGTTCATCCGCTATGCCTCACAAAAGGAACCCTATAACCTGCGAGCAATTAGTAGGTTTATCCCGGATAGTAAGAGGAAATGTCATACCTGCTTTGGAAAATATAGCCCTATGGCATGAGAGGGATATTACCCATTCTTCAGTAGAAAGGGTAATTATACCTGATGGCACTATACTCTTAGATTATATTCTGAGGAAGTTTACTGCTATAATAGAGAACCTCCTTGTGTATCCGGAAAATATGAAAAAAAACCTTATCAAAACACAGGATGCTATTTTTTCACAGAGGATTCTCCTTGAATTAATAAAGAAAGGGAACTCCAGAGATAGTGCTTACAAAATAGTTCAGCGCATTACCCAGACTGCCTGGAAGAAATCTTTTGACCTGGAAATTCTATTAAAGAAAGATCAAGAAATAAAGAAATTCCTTTCCGATAAAGAAATAGAAAATATCTTTGATTTAAAGTATTACATCAGACATATCTACAAAATATTCGAGAAAGCCGGACTATAAAGGAGAGAAAATGTCTACATTAGTTATCATAGGAACCCAGTGGGGAGACGAAGGTAAAGGCAAAGTTGTACACCTGCTCAGTAAAAAGGCTGATTACATTGTCCGCTATCAAGGCGGCAATAATGCCGGACATACTGTGGTCTTTGACGGAAAGGAATTTATCCTGCACCTTATTCCCTCGGGCATCCTGCAACCCGGGAAGAAATGCATCATAGCTAATGGCGTTGTGATAGACCCTGAGGCATTGGTAGAAGAGATTAAATTCTTAGCAACAAAGAAAGTAAGCGTCAAGGGACGCCTTTTCATAAGTGACGCCGCCCATGTCCTCTTCCCTTACCATAGATATTTAGACATGTTAAGAGAAACCAAAAAAGGTACCCGGAAAATAGGTACTACCAGAAAAGGCATCGGTCCTGCATATTCAGACAAGGTAGCTCGCGTCGGAATAAGAATGGGAGATTTTCTCGAAGACGAGAGATTCAGGACATTACTTAATATGAACATAAAAGAAAAAGAGTCTTTCCTAAAGGAGATTGTAAATGTTAATTATGTGAAAAATAATATATTGAAAAAATACAAGTCACTGGTTAAACAAATAAAGAAATATGTACTAAATACAGAACTTCTGATTAACAAAGTCATTGATGAGGGTAAAAACATCATTTTCGAAAGCGCCCAGGGTACGTTACTGGATGTTGACTTTGGTACATATCCTTACGTAACTTCATCAAACCCGACAGCAGGCGGGGCATGTGTAGGCACTGGAGTAGGTCCAACTAAAATCGACAGCGTACTGGGCGTGGTCAAAGCGTATACAACACGTGTTGGAGAAGGACCGTTTCCTACCGAACTAACCGATAATACAGGCACAATGCTGCGGGATAAAGGCAAGGAATTTGGGGCAACAACCGGCAGACCAAGAAGATGCGGCTGGTTTGATGCCGTAGTGGTACGACACAGCGTGAGAGTAAACGGACTCGATAAATTAGCCCTTACTAAAATAGATGTTTTAGAGGGAATTGATCCCATAAAAATTTGTGTGGGGTATAAATACAAGAACAAAATACTAAGAGAATATCCTAATAACATTGATATCCTTAAAAACTCCACGCCTGTTTATATCCAGATGCCGGGCTGGAACAAGAAAGCAAAAGGAATCCAGAAGTTTGAGAAATTACCCAAAAACGCAAAGTTATATATAAAAAAGATTGAAAAACTCGTGGGCGCAAAAATTTCCCTTATTTCCATGGGAAGAAGCCGGGATGAGACAATAATCATTGACAAGAAACTGGTAGACTTTAAGTTTTAGGTAAATAAGAAGGTATTCTTATGCCGTTCATTGCTGATTTTCATATTCATTCAAAATACAGCAGAGCAACAAGTCCTGCTATGGATATCAGAAATCTGAGCAAATGGGCAAAGATAAAAGGCATTGAC
>DAOVJB010000127.1 GCA_030673425.1 Elusimicrobiota bacterium
ACACCTAAGATTAACAACTATATCCTCACTTAAAATAACTATAATTATTTATTGTATTAGTTCTGATGCAAAAACAATAGTAACGCCCTGTTTTTTAAATTCAGGAAGCATCTCTTTAATTGCCTGCGGGGTCATTTCTTTCTGAACATGTCCGATACCAATAGCCTGTCCATCCTTCAGTGCAATATCAATCAATTCCTGTAGTTGTCCTTTAATATAATCAAGGTTACCTTTATTATCAAGAAACACTTGCCTTTCTGCTGTCTTTACACCTAATTCCCGAGCAACCTCGTAGCCTATAGAATCAGGACTTGTTTTACTATCAATATAGAAAAGATTATATTCTTTTATAACCTTAAGAACCTCTTTCATTTTCTTCCTGTTCTCGGTGAATTTTGACCCCATATGGTTGTTTACTCCGTAGATTCCAGGTACAGATTCAATATTAGCCTTTACTAAGTCCCTTATCTTTTTCCCCGACATATCTGTCAGGAGCGCATTAGAACCAGGGTCAATCTCAGGATAACCATATGGTTCCATAGGCAGATGGAGCATTATCTGGTAGCCTTTATTCATTACTTCTAAAGCTATCTCTTTAGAATATTTTTCTCCTGGTAAAATAGCCATAGTCAGAGGTATCTTAATCTCAAAAAATTCAGATAATTTATCTTTATTATAGCCTGCATCATCAATTATAATTGCTACTCTATGAGCGGCTATTTTTTTGAATATTAATGTCTGCATAACCATCTCTTGGATACCGGCTTCAATAGTCAGCGTATTTTGCACATCATCAATCCTGGTACTGAATATCTGGGTATCAATCCCTTTTAGACCGGAAATAATTCCTTTTTGATATCTTGAAAAATCAGCATCGCGGGGAATCTTGATTTCTTTTGTTACATGGACCCATTTTTTGTTTTTCCCTTTTTTCTCTTCCCGGTAAATTTTCAAAATATCAGCGTCGGTTATACCCAAAGTTATCAATGCTTCATTAATAGCCTCATTAATATTCTGAGATTGCTGACTATAATCAACTCTTTTTATCTCCCGAATATATAAGTAAACGAGACCTGCAATTAAAACAAATAATAAAAAGATTGTTGCCCTGGAGCGTTTCTTTCTACTTCTTGACATCTTTAACCGCCTCTAATTCTTCTTGAGAAAGAAAAATCTTTGTGCTTTTCAATATATCTATTGCTCTTTCTAACTGTATATCTTTTATCTCTTCCTCTCCTTCCTTCAGAGGAAGGTCTTCTAATACCTTCATCAGTTTTTCTTTTAACTCCTTTGATATCTCTACCACAATGTCCGGACTAATACCCTTCTCATGAATACTCCTGTCATTAGGAGTAAAATATTTCGCCGTCGTTAATCTAAGACCTGAACCGTCAGATAAAGGAATCACGGTCTGAACACTCCCCTTACCAAATGTCTGCGTTCCCAGAATAACTCCCCGTTTGTGGTCCTGAACCGCCCCTGCTACAATTTCTGAAGCACTGGCACTCCCTTCGTTCACTAAAACAATAAGAGGCCATTCTGGATTAGACTTAAGCTTGTCAGCAAAAAATTTCTTTACACCTCGTTTGTCTCTACCTTCAACATAGACAATCAATTTTCTATCCGCAATAAATTTTTTGCATACCTCAACTGCTATACCCAAGAGTCCTCCTGGATTATTTCTCAGGTCCAAGACCAAACTTTGCATATTATCCTTTTCTAAAGACTTAAGGGCTTTTTCCAAATCCTGTGCTGTTTTCTCAGAAAACTCGTTGAGTCGCACATAACCGATATTGCCTTCCAACATCTTATAGGTTACGCTTATGATTTTAATAATATCTCTTGTTATCGTATAATCAATCAAATCTTTCTCACCTTCGCGTAGAACACCAATAGTTACATTAGTCCCCTTACGCCCGCGTAATTTCTTCACTGCTTCTAAAAGGGTTATATCCTTGGTCTCCTCACCCTCAATTTCTATTATCCTATCCCCTGGTAAAATACCTATCTTATATGCGGGGGTTCCCGGCAGCGGTGTAATAACTGTTAAATAACCCTTTTTTATGGCAATTCTTATCCCTAGACCGCTGAATTCACCTGAAGTTTCTATTTTCATCTCTTTATACAGATCAGGCTCCATAAACTGGGAATAAGGGTCTAAAGTTTTAGTAACCCCTTTGAGTGCACCATAGATTAATTCCTGAGGATCGACTTCTTCTACATAATGTTGCTGAATCAACATTAAAACGTCAGTAAAAAGTTTAAGTTCTTTATATACTTTGCTACTTGCGGCTTGAAGGTCAGCTACATACTTTTTCTGTATACTAAATAACGAGAAACTTATGGTTAAAATTAGAATAACCAGTAAAATAATTTTCCTTTTTCTAAACATCTTGCCTCCTTTAGTGGTCACTCGTCAGCCAGAGTAAAGGGTCCTCGGGCTTATTCTCCAACCGTATTTCAAAATACAGCAAAGAATTTATAGTGCCTATTATTTCTTTTTTATTTATATAATCTCCGTTATTTACCTTTATCTCACCAAGGTGACTATAAACCGTGCAGAAATTCCTGCTATGTTCAATAATAACGGTTTTTCCGTAACTCTTGAAATCACTGGCAAAAAGAACTGATCCCTCCTCTACGGCTAATACCTCGGCTTTCTTCTGAGTCTTAATCTCAATTCCGTTATTAAAAAGGTAAGTCTTTAATTCCGGGTGCTTATATTTCCCAAAAAGAGAAACTACTTCCCCAGCCACAGGCCAGATAAGATTACCTTTCTGCTTAACAAGTCCGAATTTCTTCAGCCTTTTCTTCTGGACTTCACTCAGTTTATATTTTAACTCTGTTATTAATTTCTCCAGTTCTTGGGATGATTCTTTTAATCTGCTGATCTCTTTTTCCTGCTCAACCTGTTTTTGCTTGGTGGTTTTTAATAACTTGGCTTTTTTCTTCTTATCCTTGGTATACTTACGTTTATTAGCATAAGTTGTGTTCTTTAATGATTTTATTTTTTTCTTTCTCTTATCAATATCTTGCTTAAGTCCTGCTAGATTATCAATCTCTTCCTGGGTTCTCACTAAAGATTCATAGTCATGCCTAATGAGAACTTCCATGGCTTTATTAGTTCTTAAAGAATAACCGTAGGACTTATCCTCTGTTAATACTTCAGATAACACAGCAGTTAATTTTTCTTTATAAACAACATTCAGTTCATTACCAAGGTTCTTTTTATAACCAACCAAATCTCCTTCACAAACCGATAATTTCTTCTGTGTAGATTTTTGCTTGGCCTCCATTTTTTTTATGTCTTTTCCTAATTTCTTAAGTGTCTTTGCTGTCTTAGAAAGCTTTCTGTCAACCTTGCCTAACTCTTTGGACAAATTCTGCCTTTTAGTTTTGGTTTTCTTAAATTCTTTTTCTTTTTTCCTCAGTTTAAGGTTAATATCTTCTAAACTATCCTGTTGTTTCTTGATTGACACGTTATAATTATCGATATCTTTTTTTCTATCAGCACCATAAATAACATAAGTATCAAATAAAAAAATTAATGCCAAAATAAATGAAAAAAGATTGACTCTTTTCAGCTTAATCACCTTTCTGAATATATCTTTCTAAAACACCAATAAGCCGTCACTGAAACAGACATACTCAAGATTAATATTCCCGATAAGTAGCCTAAAGGTAAAAACTTTAGCTGAGAAATCTCCCTAAGAAAAATATTAAACAAAGCGTACAGGAGAATCAAAGATAATATACCGCTAAGAAAACTTAAAATCACAGATTCCTTAAGTAAATTAACCTCGTAATGATTTAGCTTAAAATTCAGCCAGTTAATCTGGAAGATAATAAACACCGTGGAACATACTAATAAGATACTTAAAACTAAAGACAATTTATTAAAAAATCTGCGGGCATGCACGAGTTTCTTTATCTCTGACTCCGGATATTCAACAGACTTTATTTCTTCCATACCACTTAACTGCTTGATGAGCCTTTTAACATCATCAATACGGATAGGTTTCGTTAATTCAACTTCTAAAGACGCCGGCAGAGGATTATCACCAAGAACCTTTATCTGTTCATCAAATTCGGGACTTCTCAGGAGAAATTCATCAAGAGCTTCCTCTTTTGAAATATACGATACACCTTTAACAGAGGCTATTTTCTTAATTTTAGTTATTGAAACATTAATCTTTTTGCTATCAGAAAAACCTTCCATTAAAAAGGCTGAAATAACCAATCTGTCCTCTAAAGTCTCAATAAATGAATTTATATTATATATGGATAAAATAAATATCCCAA
>DAOVJB010000052.1 GCA_030673425.1 Elusimicrobiota bacterium
CCATTGCTACTGTAGTACCTAACATTAATATCAAAGCCAACATTCCTGTTATCACTAAGCTCTTTTTCATTCTTATTCACCTCCTTTCCTTTTAGATTTTGCTCCTTTTTAAACAAAAAAAGCCGGGTTATCGTCTGTTATCGACAACTCGGCTAACCTTTTTTAAGGTCCCGTGGTTTTGCGCCCCCTGATTTCTCAGGGTTTGCCTTTTCGGAAGTTTTCTAATCTAAGAAATGTTTCGTTTTGTTAAAGAACTGCTCTTATCGTTTCTTGCCTTAAGTATAGCATAATCTTTGCATTTTGTCAAGGGGTCAAAAAAAAATACTACTATCAGCGAACATTCCCCGTCAGTTTCCGTTTTTAATTTTTATTGGTTATATCACTATTTTTACGGTTTTAATTGTTTATGAAAGAGCAATGTTACAAAAACAAAAAAACTGCAGGAAACCTTATATGCTCCTGCAGTCTGTAGTATTCTACTCAACCACCTTCTTCAATAAAAACTTATTATGTTTTACTTGTACCACATAACAAAAAATTTGTCAAGTAAAAAATTAAAAATTTTTTTACTCACTTTTTTGCAAGAAAATTATCAATTGAACTAGCAGCCCGCTTTCCTGCTCCCATGGCCTCAATAACTGTAGCTGCACCGGAGATAATATCACCGCCTGCAAATACCCCCTTGATACCGGTTTCTAAACTCTCCTCATCCACAACAAGATTTCCATATTTAGCAACTTTTAATTCCGGAGTAGAATGCAAAAGAAGAGGATTGGGACTTTGCCCGATAGCAACTACTACAGTATCAATATCCATCTCAAAATCAGAATTCTCAATAGGAATTGGTCTTCTTCTTCCGCTCCCATCCGGTTCTCCTAATTCCATTTTAATACATCTTGCTTTCTTTACACAGCCCTTCTCATCCGAATAGTATTCTACAGGTAAAGTTAAAAGGAAAAGCTTCACGCCTTCCTCTTTGGCATGCAGAATCTCTTCATCCCTTGCCGGCATTTCCTGTTCGCTTCTCCTGTAAATAATAGAAACCTCCTGCGCACCTAAACGCAAGGCACACCGTGCAGAATCTATTGCAACATTACCCGCTCCTATAGCCGCCACTTTCTTACCACATGCAATAGGAGTATCATATTCCGGGAATTTGAATGCTTTCATTAAATTAATCCTGGTTAAAAATTCATTAGCCGAATATACGTTATTTAAGTTCTCACCCGGAATATTCATAAACCTGGGCAATCCTGCCCCGGTACCAATAAATATTGATTTATAATCTTCAGCAAATAGATTATTCAGACTCTTTATTTGACCTATTAACATATTTACTTTAATATCTACACCCAAATTCTTTATATATTCTATTTCTCTATCAACAACCCCCCTGCTTAACCTAAAAGGAGGAATTCCATACCTCAAAACGCCTCCAGGCTCAGAAAGAGATTCAAAAATTGTAACTTCATAGCCCATCCTGGCTAAATCTGCAGCACATGTCAGGCCAGCCGGACCCGACCCAATTACTGCAATCTTTATACCTTTTGCACCTCTATTTGGCTCTGATTGCTCTTTATTATTATACTCTTTACTATTAGTAGTATGACTCGCTTCCCAATCGGCAATAAATCTTTCCAGGTTCCCAATAGCAACAGGTTGCCCTTTATGCTTTAATATACATAATTTTTCACATTGTGTCTCCTGGGGACATACTCTGCCGCAGATGGCGGGCAGGGCATTTTTTTCTTTGGCATTCTTAATCGCTCCGATAAAATCCCCTTTGGCTATATATTCAATCATCTTAGGAATATCTATTTCTACTGGACAACCCTTTATACATAAAGGCTTCTTACATTGAAGACACCTCTTGGCTTCAAGTATAGCCTGCTCTTCTGTATATCCCAGGTTAACCTCCTGGAAGTCTCCTATACGTTCTTTTGCCTTCCGCTGAGGCATTGATTTTCTCACTAATTCTTTGGACATCTTTTATTCCCGCACTTTTCATTATAAATATTTAAGGAGATTGCCTCTTCTTTGGAAAATCTCTGATTTCTGAATATCAATTCATCAAAATCAACCTTATCTGCTTGGAATTCAGGACCATCTACACAGGCAAATTTTACCTCATCTCCTACGGTCACCCTGCAACTTCCGCACATACCTGTTCCATCAAGCATAATCGTATTTAAGGAAACCCATGTTAATATCTTAAGCGGTTTGGTTATTTGCCTGACAGCTTTCATCATTACTAAAGGCCCTACTGCCAATACTAAATCAATTTTCTTTTCGGTTAAATCCTTTAAAAGATCCGTAACAAAGCCCTTTTTTCCATAACTTCCATCATCTGTGGTTATATAGAACTCATCACTTAAGTTTTCTATCTCTTTTTCTAAAAAGAATAATTCTTTTGTTCTGGCTCCTAAAATAGAAATTATCTTATTTCCCGCCTTCTTAAAGGCCTTAATATAAGGAAAAAGCGTGGCTATACCTACGCCTCCGCCTATCAATATAATGGTTCCGTATTTGGCAATTTCACCCGGCTTGCCTAAGGGACCCACTAAATCTAATAAAAATTCGCCTTTTCCAAGACACCCTAATTCTCTGGTTGTCTTGCCAACCTCCTGGTAAATTATATCAAGACTCCCTCTTTCAGGATGCTTGTCTGCCACTGTAAGAGGAATTCTTTCTCCTTTTTCATTAATGCGTAAAACTATAAACTGACCGGGTTTAACCTTTTTCGTAATATCAGGACTTTTAACTTCTAATAACTTTATACCCGGGGCCAGTTCCCTGTTAACTAAAATTTCAAACACCTGGCTTCTCTCTTTCCTTTATAATTTTAGCTGTATCCCGGGCAATAATCAATTCCTCATTAGTGGGGATACAGAAAATTTTTACTTTTGATGAACTGTCACTAATCTCCCCCTGTTTAGCGATTGTCTGTTCATTCTTATTCTTGTCAATCTTTATCCCCATAAACTCCAGATTCTCGCAACTTTGCTCCCTCACTTTGGGAACATTCTCGCCAATTCCCGCGGTAAAAACAATTATATCTGTTCCTCCCATGGCACCGGCATAAGCAGCAATATATTTCTTCAGACGGTAAGTGAATATATCCAACGCCAACTGAGCTCTCTTATTGCCATTATCTACTTCCTGAATTATTTCACGCATATCATTACTAATTCCAGAAATTCCATCCAGACCACTATGTTTATTAAGCATTGCATCTATCTCAGTCAATGGCAACCCTGCTCTAGAAATAAGGTGAATAACAATAGCAGGATCAAGATCACCACACCTGGTTCCCATAACCAATCCTTCCAGCGGCGTAAACCCCATAGAGGTATCTATTGACTTACTTTTATCAATTGCCGTTATACTGCAACCATTACCTAAGTGACAGGTTATAATTTTTAGTTCATTAAGAGGTTTTTTAACCAGTTCTGCTGCCTTCTGGGCAACATAGCGATGAGAAGTACCATGAAACCCATAACGCCTAACCCCATATTTTTGATATTCTGCATATGGTAAAGCATATATATAAGAATGCGGAGGCATTGTCTGATGGAAAGAAGTGTCAAAAACTGCTACGTGGGGAACTCCGGGTAGAATTTTTTCAATAGCCTCAATCCCACTAAAATTATGATGATTATGTAAAGGAGCAAGGTCAAAACAATCTTTTATATCGGCTTTTACCTCATCAGTAATTAAACTCGATTTAGCAAATTTTTCTCCTCCATGAACCACCCTATGTCCTACAGCAGTTATTTCTTTTTTATCTTTTATTACTCCATGTTCAGGATCAAGAAGTGTATCAACCATGATTTTAATTGCCTTACCATGATTTAATATTTCCATTACCTTTTTTATATGCTCTTTACCAGACGGATGATGTGATAGGATACCGTCATGCATTCCTATTCTTTCTATCTTTCCACTGGCAATTATCGATTCATTATCTATTTCTATTAATTTATATTTAATTGAAGAACTCCCGCAATTTAAAACTAGAATTTTCACCTATCCCAATCCTCGCCTTCATAAGAATGTAGCTCCCCAGGCTCAAAAAAATAACTTATTTCAACCTGAGCCAACGCTTTCGATTCTGACCCATGAACAAGATTTCTGCGATTATCTGTTCCGTATGATTTCCTCAGCGTACCTTCCCTGGCCTGAGAAGAATTAGTATTGCCAATTATTTCCCTTATGCGTGAAACCGCATACTTGCTTTCCCAAACCATAATTAAACAAGGGGCGGAAACCATAAAATTTATAAAAGGTTCAAAAAAGGGTTTACCTTTGTGAACAGCATAAAAACCTTCTGCTGTTTTCTTATTAAGATGAAGCATTTTTAATGCTACGAGTCTAAAGCCTTCTTTTTCAAATCTCTTAATAATATCCCCTACATGCTTTTTACAAACACCGTCAGGTTTAACAATAACTAAAGTCCGCTCCAAATCACCCTCTAAAATCAATGAATTTATATTTTAATCGTTCCTGACATAATTACTCTTAGCAACAGATTTTGTTTTTTCCTTAAGTTTAACCATAATATTACTTATCTGAGTGGATGTAAATATCTTTTCTTTTTCGTTGGTAGCTACTGCTATTCGAATTTTCATAACAGGGCATCTTACTAAATCTCCTTCTCTATTATGAGCAAGAATATAACCTTTATTCTGGTCCTCAGGGCTATAGAAACTAAATATAAAAAGGTCAAATCGATTAATTAATTCAGTACAGAACCTGTCTACAATACCAGGGGTAGTAATAACGACAAAATTAACCCCTCCGATATGACCTATAAAATCATCTTCATTACCAACATTGTCAACCAGTTTTTTAATCATTATAGCTATTTCTTTAATAACCCTATTCCCATGTTCAAACCCGTATCTTTCATTAAAAGCCTTAAAATCACTCAACTCTATAGAACATACAGCAAATAATGTCCCTTTCTGCATATGTTCTTCAATCTGCTTGGAAAAAGAGATATCACCAGGTAACTTAGTAAGAGAATTGGTATCTAAACTTTGAGTTACTCTTCTTAAAACCATCTTAACCCGTGCAACTAACTCACGAGGGTCAAAAGGTTTTAAGATATAATCATCAACCCCTGCATCCAGTAATTTAATCTTATCATCCATATCATCCCTTGCGGTTAACATAATTATAGGGATATGTTTATATTGAGCATCTTCTTTTAACTTTAAACACACATGATATCCATCCAACTCAGGGAGCATATAATCCAAAACTATTAGATGTGGCATATGTTTAGACACCTTATCCAGGGCCTCTTGGCCATTTACAGCCCCCCTGACATCATAACTTTCTTTTTCCAAGACTGTCTTAATCACATCCATTACAAATGGATCATCATCGACAACTAAAATACTGGTTCTTTCCATAGGATTATCTTTCCTGATTTAATTATTTTCACATCTTGTCATTTATCCGTCTATCTTTTACATAATTACTCTTTTTGAAACTCTTGGAAAAGTTCTGCAGGTCCGCGCCAATCTCACTGACCTGGATAGGATTGGTTATATCCCTGGTTTCGTTCCCCACAACCCCGATACACAGGATTATTATAGGAAATTCATAAATGTTTCCTTTCCTGTCCTGACTTACGATATACCCCTTGCGTCTATCCTGTTCGTTATAAAAATTAGGTATTATTTCATCAAAATCCTTAATTATCCTGTTGCATATTTTATCCACGAGATTGGGGGTGGTAATTACTATAAAATCATCTCCTCCGATGTGTCCGATAAAATCATCGTTATTCCCCAATTCCTGCACGACTTTTATTACTAGACGGCTAGTTTCCCTAATGACCCTGTCTCCATGTTCAAATCCATACTTATCATTAAAAGCCTTAAATTGCCTCAAGTCAATATGACAAACAGCAAAAAGCTCTTTTCTATCAATACGCTGCTGAATTTCATTGGTTATAGAAACATTACCCGGCAATTTAGTAAGCGGATTTGCATCAAGACTACGTGATGTCCTTTGCAGGATCATTTTTACCCTTGCCAGTAGCTCCTGTGGCTCAAAAGGTTTGGTAATGTAATCATCCACACCGGCATCTAAACCTCTGACCTTATCGGTCAGCTCTCCCTTGGCAGTCAGCATGATAATAGGAATATGTCTGAATAAAGTATCCTTTTTTAACTTCATACAAACTTCCACCCCATCCATTACAGGCATCATATAATCTAAAATAATCAAATTAGGGTTCTTGTCATGAATTTTTTCTAAAGCTTCTTTACCGTCTTTAGCTTCTATTATATCATAGTTTTCGTTCTCTAATATCAGCTTAACCATACTTAAAATATACGGGTCATCATCAACAATTAAAATTTTTTGTTTCTCCATAAAAGCCTCCCTGAATATGTATTATCTTAAGTTAAATCCCTTGTTTTTTTTGATATGTTCAACTAAGCCACCATCTTTTAAAAAAGTAAGAGCTACTTCACTCAACGGTTGGAATTTTAATTCTATATTTTTTGTTTTATTTATAATTACTCCTTTTGACAAATCCACTGCTAATTCATCTGTGTCTTTAATCTCATCTGTATCACACTCCAATACAGGTAATCCTATATTAATAGCATTGCGGAAGAAAATCCTTGAAAATGACTTAGCTAACACAGCATTCACCTTACAAAATTTAATAATTAAAGGGGCATGCTCACGGGATGAACCTAAACCAAAATTCTCCCCGGCAACTACAAAATCTCCTGGTTTGACTTTTTTTGTGAAATCTTCATCCGCATCCTCCAGAGTATGCTTTGCCAGTTCAGGCAAATTAGAACGCAGATGGAAGAATCTTCCCGGAGCAATTAAATCAGTACTAACATTATCGCCGAATTTATGTGCTTTGCCTTTAAGTAACATAATACCCTCTACTTAATTACTTCTCTTACATCAGCAATTTTACCTTTAATCGCAGAATATGCTGCAGTTGCAGGTGATGCAAGATAAATCTCTGCCTTAGGATTTCCCATTCTTCCCTTAAAATTACGGTTTTGTGTGGAAAGACATCTCTCACCGTCCCCTAAAACTCCCTGATGAATCCCAACACAAGGACCACAACCAGGTCCCATAACAGCAGCACCTGAGGAAACAAAAATTTCTAAAAGACCTCCTTTTAGAGCCTCAAGGTAGACTTTCCGGGAAGCAGGTACTACTATTAAACGAACATCAGAATGGATTTTTCTGCCTTTAAGAATATCAGCAGCAATTTGCAAATCTTCCATTCTTCCGTTGGTACAGGTACCTATTACCACCTGGTCGATTTTTATATTTTCCTTAAGAACCTGCGTAATGGTTTTTGTATTATCCACCGTGTGAGGAAAAGAAACCATAGGTTCTATCTTGCTTGCATCAATATCTATTATTTTCTCATATACTGCATCAGAATCAGCACTTACACTCGTAAAATCGTCCTCTCGACTGCAAGAGCTTAAATAATCGCGCGTTACTTCATCCGAAGCTATTAAACCTGTCTTGGCTCCTGCCTCTATAACCATATTAGAGAGGGTAAAACGTCCTGCCATTGACATTTGTCTAATTGTCGTACCTATAAATTCCAATGCTCTATAGGTTGCCCCATTAGCTCCGATTTTACCTATAATGTAAAGCATTAAATCCTTAGGATAAACTCCTTTAGATAAATTGCCGTTCACCTTTATTAAAAATGTCTGCGGGACTTTAAACCATACTTTACCGAAAGCCATAGCCACAGC
>DAOVJB010000062.1 GCA_030673425.1 Elusimicrobiota bacterium
TACCCCGGGTTTGGGTTGATGCTGAGAAGATAGGGCATGTGTTTACACATCTTGTAGAGAATGCAGTTAAATTTTCACCCCAGGGAGGAGCAATTAGAATAGAATTACAACAGAAGCCGACCGAGTTACTATTTTCAATTACTGATCAGGGTATGGGCATTGCCCAGGAATATCTCGATAAGATATTTGACAGATTTTACCAGATAGATTCCAGTGATACCAGGACAGCAGAAGGAACAGGGACAGGCTTGTATTTAATAAAGCAGATTATCGAAGCACATGGCGGGAAGATATCTGTAGAAAGTGAGCCTGGCAAGGGTTCAAAATTTAGTTTCACTTTACCGTCAAGGAAAGATTGAAGATGTTTTTTGAGGTTATTCTTAAGGTTTTCGGGATTATTTTCTTAGGATATTTAATAGGAAAGATTAAAAAATTTAAGTTAGATAACATTATTCATTCCGCTACGAATTTTATTATTTATTTTATTATTCCCTGTTTTGTTTTCTCTGCGATGCTGAAGCAGGAGTTTGAGTTTTTTGAATTCAGGAAGATTATTATTGCGGCTCTATTTGCAGTTTTACTAATGGAGGCAATAGTATTTTTTATATCCAGGCTCACCAAGATAGAATTTCGGGAGGTATGTTTGCCTGTAATGTTTATGAACTCAGGGTACATGACGTTACCTCTTGTCAGTCTCCTGTTGCCCGCAGGATTATATGCAGCCCTGATTTATAATGCTGCGATTGGTTTTTTAATGTTTACTCTGGGTATCTTTTTAGTCGCAAAGAAAAAAAGTTTTTTTGCTGTTTTAGAAGAACCGGTAATTTATGCAACGATTTTAGGGATTATCTTTAATTTTTTAAAAGTACACCCTCCTTCTTTGTTGATGAAGGTGTTAGAATCAATCGGTTCATTAGCAATGCCTGCAATGCTGCTCATAATGGGATATAAGTTAAATTTCGTTCAGGCAAAGGCTATCAAATCGAGTATCTGGGGAACCGCATTGCGTATCGGGGGAGGGTTTCTTTTAGGTTTGGTTATAGTTAAAGTACTTGCTATCCGAGGAGTGGCAGGAGATATAGTTATTATTGTTTCTTCTATGCCTGCTGCAATAACCAGTTATATTTTTGCCCAGAAATATGATGCTAATCCTGATTTTGCTGCCTCTGTCGTACTGGTAAGTACCGCTGTCAGTATAATTACGATTCCTTTGGTTTTAAGGTTTTTGAATATATGATATATAAAAGTAGAAAGGTTAGCTGATGAATATCGCGTCCAAGTACAACCCGAGAGATACAGAAGAAAAATGGTATAAGGATTGGAATGACAATAAATATTTTCATCCTGAAGCAGACAAAAAGAAAAAGCCTTTTACCATAGTGATTCCACCGCCTAATATTACGGGGTCTTTACATATGGGGCATGCCTTAAATAATATCGTGCAGGATATTTTAATTCGCACCAGGAGAATGCAGGGGTATGCAACCCTCTGGCTTCCTGGGACGGACCACGGTGGTATTGCAACCCAGAACGTTGTTGAGAAAATGTTAAAGGAGGAAGGAACAACACGCCAGGAACTGGGAAGGGAAAAGTTCCTAGAGAAGATGGAAGAATGGAGCAAGGAAACCAAATATACCATCCTTAATCAACTGGAAAAGCTCGGCTGCTCCTGTGACTGGGACAGGAAGCGTTTTACAATGGATGAGCAGTGCTCACGAGCAGTTTTGGAAGCATTCGTAAGTTTATATAACAAGGGTCTTATCTACAGGGGCGAGCATATAGTTGACTGGTGTCCACGCTGTGGTACTGCCCTTAATGAAAGCGAAGTAGAGCATGAGGAAGAGAAAAGTAAATTATGGTATATAAAATATCCGGTGGAAGATACTAAAAAGAACGAATATATTACAGTAGCTACTACACGGCCTGAGACAATGCTGGGTGATACGGCAGTAGCAGTTAATCCTGATGATAAACGTTATAAGAAGTTTATCGGCAAGAAACTTATACTTCCTCTTGTTGATCGTATCATTCCTGTTATAGCCGATTCTGCTGTTAGTGCTGAGTTCGGGACAGGTGCGGTCAAGGTTACACCTGCTCATGATCCTAATGACTGGGAGATAGCAAAAAGGAACAAATTAGTTTCAATACAGGTGATTGACAAAGAGGCAAAAATTACTCCTAAAGCGTGTCTTGATTTAGATGGAAAACCTACTGCTTCTTCAAACAAAATAATGGAAAAATATGTATTGTTAGACCGATATAAAGCCCGAGAAAAAATTATAGAGGACTTAAAGAAAAAAGGACTTTTAGATAAGGAAGAAGATTATACTGTTCCTGTTACACGTTGCTACAGGTGTAATTGTGCAACAGAACCGTTGGTAAGTGAACAATGGTATCTGAAGACAAAAGATATGGCTAAGGCGGCAATCAAAGTTGCAAAGAAAGGTAAGACAAGATTTGTTCCTTCAAATTGGATGAAGCCGTATCTATTGTGGTTAGAGAATCTGCATGACTGGTGTATTTCAAGACAGATATGGTGGGGGCACCAGATTCCTGCTTGGTATTGTACAGAATGTAGTAAGGATAAAGTTGTATTTGTGTCAGAGGTTGAGTATTACCTTAAACCGGGAGCTAAGCCTGACTACATGGGAGGCAACCCGGATAAATGTCCTAATTGCGGGAAGAAAGAATTAGTTCAGGATCCTGATATACTTGATACATGGTTCTCTTCGGCTCTCTGGCCGTTTTCAACACTCGGATGGCCTGCTGAGACCGAAGAGGTAAAATATTTTTATCCTACATCGGTTCTTGTTACCGGTCATGAGATTATTTACCTCTGGGTAGCCCGGATGATCATGATGGGGTTGACACTAGTAGGTGATATACCTTTTTCAGATATATATATACACGGAATTGTGCGTGATGAAAAAGGAAAAAAGATGAGTAAATCTCTAGGCAATGTGATAGATCCTTTAGAGATTACAGAAAAATGCGGGACGGATGCGCTCAGGTTTACTTTTGCGACTCACGGTGTTATGGGCAGGGATTTGCAGTTATCCGAAGGCAGTTTCGATGCGTCGCGTAATTTCTGCAATAAGATCTGGAATGCGTCGAGATTCGTAATGATGAATTTAGAAGGTTTTTCTTACAAAGGTATTGATTCAATAGAGAACAGGAAACTTCTTTTAGCTGACAGGTGGATAATAAGTGAATATAATAAAGTTATAGAAAATGTAACAAATCTACTTGAGGAATATAACCTTAGCGAAGCTGCAAGGTTGCTTTATGAGTTTATCTGGGGAAAATTCTGTGACTGGTATGTAGAGTTGGTTAAACCAAGACTTTATGCCGATAGAGAGAATGAGGATAGTAAAAGGATTGCACAGACAGTACTGGTATATATATTGGAAGGGACATTGCGACTTCTTCATCCTTTCATGTGCTTTATCACCGAAGAGATATGGCACTCGTTAAATGAAACCTCCAATATGAGTCAGGATGCCGCGAGCATTATGGTTAGCAAATGGCCGGAGTCCAGCAAAGCAAAGATTGATACTGAAGCTACAGTTGCCATGAATTTAGTAATGGAAGTTATTACTGCTATCAGAAATGTGCGTGGTGAAATGCGTGTTAACTCCAAGAAGGTGCTTGATGTGGTGATAAAACTTGATAATGAGGATAAGAAAAATATTATTGAGGAAAATAGCGAATATATCTGCCGGTTAGCTAAGGTTGAAAAACTTGATGTCGGTAAAGATTTATCTAAACCTACCTCAAGCGCTACGCAGGTTGCAGGGGATATGGAAATTTATATACCGCTTGAAGGAGTGATAGATTTAAGCATGGAGAAAGAACGACTTAAGAAAGAAATAGCCAAACTCGATGTTGAAATTGATAAAGTATCTAAAAAGCTTGCCAATAAGAATTTTATCCAGAAAGCTCCGGCTAAAGAAGTGGAAAGGGTAAAGAATAATTTGTCCCTATTTGAACAGAAAAAGAAAAAGTTAGGCATCAATCTTGATATGTTAAAATAAAAGGGAGTATGTTTAATATGAAAAAAGATTTAGAGATTATGCGAAGAAAGAAAATAGCAATACAAGCAGCTAAACAAGCTGGAAAAATGTTGTGTGATAATTTCGGCAAGGTACTTAAGGTTAAAAGCAAAGGTGACAGAAATCTTGTCAGCAATGTTGATCTGAAGGCCGAGAATATAATTGTTGGTTTAATCCAGAAACATTTCCCGCAGGATGATATCTTATCCGAAGAGAATCAATTCAGGCGACTTAACTCGGATTTCATGTGGATAATAGATCCTTTAGACGGCACGCATAATTACATAAGGGGTATACAGGTTTTTGGGATATCTATTGGGCTGGTACTTAAGGGTAAAGTTGTACTGGGTGTTATCTATATGCCTGTATTAAAGGAGCTATATGTTGCACGCAAAGGCAAAGGGGCTTATCTTAACAATAGGAGAATAAGGGTTTCCAGGAAAAAGCTTAGAGAGACCGTTATGATTTATGACAGCAGCATCAGGATTAATAAAAAACCTATGCTTGCCTCTTTAGGGGCGCTTGCAGATGAGGTTTTTAATGTAAGGATGTTCGGTTCCACTGTGCGCAGTCTTTCCTATGTTGCCGAGGGAAAAGCAGAAGTAGAAATAGAATATAATGATAATGTCTGGGATTTTGCCGCGGGACTGCTGCTGGTAGAGGAGGCCGGCGGTAAGGCTACGGATTTTGAAGGCAGACCGTGGAATATAAATAGTAAAACCTATGTGGCTTCAAACGGGATAATACACAAAGATGTACTGAAAATGATAAAAAAATAGGGTGATTGGTTTAAGTTTGTAAGAGGATAGGTTATTGAGTAAATTAAAATACAAATATATATATGGTCCTGTTCCATCATGGAGACTTGGTAGTTCTTTAGGTATAGATATGCTTTCACAAGAGCAGAAGATATGTACCTTTGACTGTATTTACTGTCAGCTCGGAAAGAATTTAAGTTATTCAATAGAACGCAAAATATATGTTCCTACCCAAAAGATTATTGAAGAGCTGAAGTCATTACCTGAGATTAAAATTGATTACATCACATTCTCAGGCACGGGAGAGCCTACGTTAGCGAAAAATTTTGCTGAGGCTATAAAAGCGGTAAAAGCCTTACGGAAAGAACCCGTAGCTGTTCTAACCAATTCATCTTTAATGGATAAAAAAGAAGTAAGAAGAGAATTATCACTGGCAGATTTTGTTATTTGTAAACTTGACGGGTTTTCACAGGAATCATTAGAAGAAATTGATACTCCGGCAGAAAACATAAAATTCGAAAAAATAGTTGAAGGAATAAAAGAGTTCAGGAAAAAATACACTAAAAAACTGGCGCTTCAGATAATGTTTGTTGAAAACAACAAGGGTCAATTTAAACAATTGGCTGACATCTCAAAAGAGATATGTCCTGATGAAATACAGATAAATACACCTTTGAGACCGTGTCCTGTTAAACCCTTATCAAAAGAAGAAGTGGATGATATAAAGGAATATTTCAATAAAATGTTTAGAGGGACAGCAGATATAGTCACTGTTTATGAAGGAGAACATAAAAAAGTATTGCCTATAAGCGAAAAAGACACATTAACAAGAAGAGGTAAAATTTAACAAACACGATGAAAACACACTTAGATTGTATTCCTTGTTTTTTTAAACAGGCACTTGAAGCCACAAGAGCTGCCGGTGGAGACGAAACTGCCCAGAAGAAGATACTGGATGAGATTTCTAGAATAATACCGGAATTTCCTCTTGAGAGTAGTCCTCCGGAGATGGCAACGATTGTGTACAGGTTAGTAAGAGAAATAACAGGAATAACAGACCCTTTTAAGGAAGTTAAAGAAAAAAGCAATAGACTGGCACTTGATATTTATCCTGAGTTAAAAAGAAAAGTAGCACTTTCAGAAGATAAACTTTTAACTGCTTTACATTTAGCTATTGCCGGTAATATTATTGATTATGGTGTGAAAAATTCTTTGGATGTAGAGCATGAGATAGAAAAATGTCTCAATGAAGATTTTAATATTAATAGTGTATCTGATGAAGATATATTTGATTATCAGGAATTCAAGGACGCTTTCAGTAAAGCTAAAAGCATTGTATATATAGCAGATAATGCGGGAGAAGTGGTGTTTGACAGAGTATTAATTGAGGAATTAAATAATAATTCATCAGATAAGGAAATTATTTATGCTGTAAGAGGGAAGCCTGTTATTAATGATGCTTTATATGAAGATGCTTGCCAGTGTGGTGTTGATAAAATTGTCAGGGTCATCTCCAGCGGGATGGATGCCCCCGGCACAATTATAAAATCTTGTTCAGATGAGTTTATTAAACTTTACGAAAACGCTTCTATGATTATAAGTAAAGGTCAGGGTAATTTCGAAACACTCTCGGGTGAAGATAAACCGATATTTTTTCTTTTTAAGGTAAAATGTCCGATAGTTGCTAAAGAGGTCGGTTGTGAGCTTGGCAGTGTAATTTTGAAGAGTAAACTTAAACATGATAACATTAGAAAGGGGTAATAGTAATGGGAGAGATTAAGCCTGTTGAACTAAAAGGAGTAAAAACTTCATCCATAAAGAAACGGAAGAATAAGGTAAAGATTCCCTTATTCGCTTCGGTAAGTGAGCCGTCGGATTCTTTCGGTCAGTTTTTAGACAGCCTGCCCAAGATTTTGAAAGCTAACGATTTTAAGAGTATTGTTAAAGCTATTATGAAAGCAAAAAATGATAACAAGACTATTATCTGGGCTATGGGGGACAGTATAATTAAATGCGGACTCAATCCCCTGATCATTGAGATGATGAAGAGAGGTTTTGTTACTGCTATAGCGTTACAGGGGGCAGGTATTATACATGATGCGGAGATAGGACTGATAGGAGAGACATCAGAGGATGTGGCTGTTAGTATCGAAGACGGCAGTTTCGGCATGGCTGAAGAAACAGGAGCAATACTGAATGATGCAATTATCCAGGGAGCTAATGAGGATATGGGTATAGGTGAAGCTGTCGGCAGAAAATTAAAAGAATTAAACCTGCCGTATAAGGATAAAAGTATAATCGCAACAAGTTATGAATTGGGAATTCCGGTAACTGTCCATATAGCAATAGGAACAGACATCATTCATATGCATCCCAAGGCAGACGGGGCAGCAATAGGAAAAGGAACGCACATTGATTTCAGAAAGTTTGCCGCTATTGTCCCTACTTTGTCAGGAGGGGTGATCTTGAACATCGGCTCGGCGGTGATTTTGCCTGAGATATTCTTAAAGGCGCTTTCCGTGGCTCGTAATTTAGGAAATAAAGTTACTAATTTCAGCACGGCAAATTTTGATATGATA
>DAOVJB010000073.1 GCA_030673425.1 Elusimicrobiota bacterium
ATGGTAGCTTTTTTAATCTGGGGTGTTTTTAGTTTCCTAAAATCCCCTTATAAAGGGGTTGGGCTGGAAGAATTAATAAAGTTATTTTGTTATATAGGAATTTATTTCGTAGTAATAAATAATGTAGGAGAGAAACAGTTTAAGAGAATAATTTACAGTCTACTTATTGCTGCTTTTGTTAGCATCTTGTATGGTTTCCTGCAGCACTTTGGATTAGATCCTTTCATATGGAAAGGGGCGTTTAGCAGGAGAGTTTTTTCTACCTTTGGCAATCCTAATTTTTTTGGTGCGTATTTGGTATTAACTGCACCTTTAATTTTGAGTATTTTCTTAAGGAATAAAAAATATATATTTTTAATATTTTTTATCCTGTTAACATTATGCATTTTTCTTACGGGGAGCAAAGGCGCATGGTTGGCATTTGCAGGAGAAACGGTTATCTTCTCTATTCTAGCGATTATTTTCCTTTCTCATGCTAAAAAGAAGAAAGTCAGAACATTTCTGGTAAGTTTAGCCATTTTAGTTATATTAGGAAGCACAATAGGCGTATTTATAATGGCTAAAAAAAGACCTGATTCAATACTTTTCAGGCTTCTTACGTGGAGAAGTACTTTCCAGATGGTTGAATTAAATCCTGTCACGGGTAATGGTCTTAATAGTTTCAGGGTAATTTATCCTTTATATCGAGACCGGGAGATATTTCGTATAGAAGGCAAACACCAAACCGAGACCCAACATCCGGAGAACGAATATATAGAGATTGCTTCGGATGAAGGCATAATAGGTTTGGGAATATTTTTTTGGATGTTGGGGATATTTTACACATACGGCATAAAGAAATCACAGTGGTTAAAAGAGCGGTTGGAAATAATAGAAACAGATAAAAAAGATAAAAGAAAAAAAAGATTTTACTCGCCGATTGAATACAATTTGTCTTTTTTGGTAGGTCTTATCACAGGTTTATCAGGATTACTCATTCATAACCTGTTTGGCGTAAATATGCGTTTTGTTTCCTCGGGATTCTTTTTCTGGTTATTCCTGGGTTTAATTAGTCTTCAGGTCCTGGGTTATCCATCGGTAGTATCGGTAAAGGAAGAAATACAAACCCAGGAAAAAAAATATCCCAAATTTGTCTTTAGGCTGTTAGAATTATGTATTGTGTGTATTACTATTTTTCTTATCGTTATTTTTATACGATTTTATCGTGCAGATATTCATCATAACCGTGGAATTAGTTATTCTAAGAATAGAAAATGGGGGAAAGCTCTAAAGGAATACCAAAAAGTCGTTGATTTTAACCCATATTTTACTATGGCTCATTATTTTATTGGTAATGTTTATAATGACCGCTGGGAAGAAGGGGATGCCGAGAGAGCCCTGTCAAAGTATCAGGATGTCAAAAAAATTGCTCCTAATTATGTAATGGTACATTATCAGGAAGGCATTGTTTATAATAAATTGAAGAAATGGGATAAGGCTATAGAGAATTTTAAGAAGGCCGTTGCTCTTGACCCTGTTTTTGCGCTTACTTATTTCAGAATGGGCTGGGCATATACTCAGTCAAAAGATTTTAATAGTGCCATGGGAGCGTTTAAGAAGGCAGTAGAAATCCAGCCTAATTTTTTTGATGCATATATTAATTTAGGCAATATACAGTTTATGTTAGAAGATTACGGCGGTAGTGAGGTGTCATTTAAGAAGGCTCTTGAAATTAATCCTAAGAATATGACTGTGTATAGAAATTTAGGGCTTCTTTATGCCAATCTCAAGAGGTATCCTGAAGCAGCTATACAATGGCATAAGGCTTTAGAGATAAACCCTGAAAATCAAGAAATTAAGCGTTTACTTGACAGCTTAAGAAAGAAAAAGTAAATTCTGGTGTTAATATAGAATATGATTACAAATTCTACAAATATTCAGAATAATTTGTTAAAAGATAAAATAATCAGGAGAATTTTCTACTTTTTAATCCTTGTAGTTCCTCTTATTTTCTTTACCGATCTTACCCAGAACCCATTCTATATTCAAATAATACTCTTACAGATAACAGTATGTATGATTCTGTTTTTTTATTTATTAAAGGTCAACTTTGATAAAGAATTTAAGATAATCAAAACCCCTTTAGATTCACCTGTGGTATTTTTAATAGCGGTGTGTGTGGTTTCAGTTGTTATTTCTATATTAAGGAATAAAGATGATAGAATTGCAATATTTCTTATGGGTTTTGATAATATTGTTTTCCTTATCTTGAATTGGGTAGCTATCTTTTATATAACCGTTTATACTCTTAAAAAGAGAGAATATATCAGAACTGCTATAAATTTACTGTTTATAGCAGGAGGAATAGCTTCGGCTTACGGGATTTTGCAATATTTGGGAATGGAACCCATCTGGCAGGAGGCTGTAGACCCTTTCGGGGGAAGATGTGTTTCTACTTTCGGGAATCCCAATTTCTTAGCAAGTTTTTTGGTATTGCTGTTGCCGCTTGCTTTAGTAAAGATGTTATTATCAGAGAAAATGTCTGAGAAGATTTTTTTGTTTATTACAGGTTCTTTAATGTTTACAGCTTTAATCTGCACTTCTACCCGAAGTGCCTGGATAGGATTTATAGCATCTCTTATAATTATATGGATCTTTTTGATATTTAAGGTCAAGGATAAAAAAACAATACTCAAACATTTTATTTATCTTGCAGTTATCATTATAGTTAGCTTGGTTGTTGTTTTCAGTGCACCCGGGAAGAGGGTAATAGGTGAACGCGTTCTTTCAACTTTAAGTATCCAGAAAAGCGGTACCGCTTCTTCACAACGTTTTCTGATATGGAGCAGTGCTAAGGATATGTTTTTTGATTTCCCTATTATAGGATCAGGTTGGGGAACTTTAGAATTATTCTATCCATGGTATCAGGGGAAATACTTAAGATCTGCCAAATATGCTCCGCTAAAAACTCATGCTAACCGTGCACATAATGAAATACTGCAGTTTCTGGCAGAGACAGGTATTATCGGATTGGGTGTTGCTGTCTGGTTGCTGGTTACACTTATTAAGTATAGTTTAAGGTTATTAAAAAACACCTCAATTAATAAAGAATCTAAATATATAATTCTCGGGCTTTTCAGCGGGATAATAGGAATGCTCATAGATAACTTGTTTAATGTTTCGCTTCATTTTGCTTCTCCGGCTATGGTATTCTGGATTAATGTAGGGATTATTGTAAGTATAGGATATCAAACTGAAAATCACCAGGAAAATCTCCTGAAGCATGAAACTATCAGTTCCAGGGGTTTAAGAATATCAAAATATGTGATAAGTACAGTTGTTTTAGTGTTGCTTTTTTTGATTGTATTGTTGAGTTTTAATAGGTTCCGAGCAGCAATTCATTATTTTAACGGCATAAGGTACAGCAAAGGTAAAAAGGTGACCTTAGACAAGGCAATTTCTCAATTTGAGAAATCTCTTGGGTTTTATGCTTTTGATATTAATACAAATTATGAACTGGCCAATGTCTATACTCTTCAGAATAAAATTGATAAAGCTATAGAATATTATAAAAAAGCCAATCTAGTTAATCCAGGATATGAGGAGATTTATCATAATCTGGGTATTGTCTATGCTAATAACGGTGAGGTTAAAAAGAGTATATATAATTTTGAAAAAGCTTTAAGAATCGGTCCTAATTCTTTAGATACTTATATGTATTTAGGTAAGATTTATATAAAATTAGAGGATTGGACTAAGGCACAACAGGTGTACGAGAAAATTACTTCACTAAATTCCTCTCTGGCCAAGGCTCATTTGCATTTAGGGAATATATATTTTAAGTTAGAAAATACAGAAAAGGCAATATCTGAATATAAAAAGGTAATTCAGTTAAATCCTAACACCCAGGGTGCTTATAAAAATCTCGGGTATGTTTATTTAAGTATAAATAAAAAAAGAGAAGCGCAAAAGTTCTTCAGGGAGGCCTTGAGGTTAAATCCTAATGATAAAGTTATTATAGCTAAGTTAAAAGAGCTGGAGGAATAAATAACAGCCTTTTTTGTGTTGACAAGGGTGTTTTATTTTAGGTATACTAAATTGAAAATTACGAGGGCATAAAAGGAGGGTTAAATGCCTGAATTAAGACGGGATCCTGTAATTGGCCGATGGGTTATTATCTCTACTGAAAGAGGGAAACGACCATCAGATTTCGGAAGCAGCAAGGAAGGGGAAAAAGAAGGTAAGTTTTGTCCTTTTTGTGTAGGGAATGAAGATAAAACTCCTCCGGAAATATTATCCTATAGAGAACCGGGTACAGAAGTTAATAAATCAGGATGGTGGGTTCGCGTGGTGCCTAATAAGTTTCCAGCTCTGCAGATTGAGGGGGCATTGAACAGGCGTGGAGAGGGGATGTATGACAGGATGAACGGTATAGGAGCCCACGAGGTGATTATAGAGACCCCTGACCATGATAAGACAATTGCTACGCTTGACGATAAAAAAGTGGAGGATGTAATATGGGCTTATCGGGATAGAATCCTGGATTTGAAGAAAGACGCGCGTTTTGAATATATATTAATCTTCAAGAATCATGGTGCAGCAGCAGGGGCTTCACTTTACCATTCGCACTCTCAATTGATTGCTACCCCGGTCGTTCCTAAAAGGGTAAAAGAGGAAGTTAACGGCGGGCGGAATTATTATGATTATAAGGAAAGATGTGTATTCTGTGATATGGTAAAACAGGAATTGAGTTCTGATATAAGGGTAATAAGCGAAAATGAGGATTTTATAGCTATCTCTCCTTTTGCTTCAAGATTCCCTTTTGAAATGTGGGTTTTGCCTAAAAAGCATGACTCTGCTTTTGAAAATATACAAAAACACGAGGTAGTTCTTTTATCAAGAATACTTAAAGATGTCTTAAAGAGGATAAATGTTGTCTTAAATGATCCTCCATTTAACTATATAATTCATACAGCACCTATTAATACTTCTAATTTACCTTATTATCACTGGCATATAGAGATTATCCCGAAACTGATAAAAGTTGCAGGTTTTGAATGGGGAACAGGATTTTATATTAACCCCACTCCTCCTGAGGAGGCAACTAAATATTTAAGGGAAGCAGAGATATAATCAACTAAATGAACAAAGGAGTCCTTCATAAGTGAAAATACTGATGGTGGCTTCAGAATGTGTTCCTTTTGCTAAAAGTGGTGGCCTGGCGGACGTAGTTGGTGCATTGCCGAAGTTTATTAAGAAAAAGAATCAAGATATAAGAATTATAATACCTAAATACAAAAAGATTGATGAGAAGAAATTCGGTATCAAACCTTTAATAAAATTCCCTGTGCCCATGGAAGGAGATATTCAAACAGCTGATATAAAATATGCTACCTTAGATGATATTCCTGTTTACTTTGTTGGTAACAAGCAGTTTTTCAATCGTCAGGAATTATACCGCACAAGTGAAGGTGATTATGAAGATAATGCCCAGAGGTTTATATTTTTTTGTAAGGCGGTTTTGGAATTATCTAAAGCAATAAATTTTAAGCCCGATATTATCCACTGCAATGATTGGCAGACAGGATTAATCCCGGCTTATCTTAAGACTATTTATAAATACGATACTTTCTTTATAAATAGTCGCACGGTATATACCATACACAATCTTGCTTACCAGGGTCTTTATCCAAAAGATATTATGCCTTTAGTAGGTATAGGATGGGAGGAATTTACCACCGATAAAATGGAATACTGGGATCAAGTAAGTTTTATGAAAGCAGGATTGGTTTATTCCGATATAGTTACTACGGTGAGCAAGACATACAGCAAAGAGATACAAACTACCGAAGAGTCCGGGAGGGGATTGGAAGGGATACTGGCCTCGAGATCTCGTGATCTTTACGGCATAGTGAACGGTGTGGATTATGATACATGGAATCCCTCCAAGGACAAGTTTATTCCAACTCGCTATAGCTTAAAGGATTTTGCAGAAAAAAAAGATAGATGTAAAAAAGGTCTTCTTAAAGAAGTGGGGCTTACCTTCAAAAAAGATATCCCTGTAATTGGCATGATCTCGCGTTTAGATCCTCAGAAGGGTTTGGATATTTTAGCTGAAGCAATGGAGGAACTCTTAAGGTTAGATTTAGTATTTGTTCTATTAGGCAAGGGTGATGAACTCTATCATAAGTTATTTAAGGACGCTCAGGAAGCTTATCCTAATAAGATGAGTGTAAACTTAGTTTTTAATAATCCCCTGGCTCATAAGATATATGCCGGTTCGGATATGTTCTTGATGCCCTCTCATTTTGAGCCTTGTGGGTTAGGACAATTGATTTCGTTTAAGTATGGCACCTTGCCTGTAGTCTATAAAACAGGAGGGTTAGCTGATACAGTCATTGGTTATAATAAAAAAAATGCAAAAGCTAATGGATTTGTATTTCGTGATTATTCAGCTTCAGCTTTAATTAAGGTAATTAAAGAGGCTTTAGGAGTTTATAAAAATAAAAAAGCGTGGAAGAAAATCGTTACAGAAGCTATGAAAGCTGATTTTTCATGGAATGACTCCGCAGGTAAATATTTAGATTTATATAAAAAGCTAATTTCTAGGGCTATAAAAAAGGGTGAAATAGATGGTGAAGAAGTTAAT
>DAOVJB010000095.1 GCA_030673425.1 Elusimicrobiota bacterium
AACCTCTACAATCTCATTAAGACTTTCCGGAATACCCAGGGTGACCAAACCAGCCCCAATACGTATAGCTGCCTGTGAAGCCAAAACCGCCGCCCCGGTCATACCTACTGAACCTGCTAAAATAAAAACATGCCCATAATCGTTCTTACAACTATCTTTCCGGCGTTTTGATAACATCTTTTTTATCTCTTTTTTTGTAATAAAAGATTCTTTTGCCATTTTACACATCCTGTTATTTTATTAAAATTGCCTGCGCCACCGCATAATCTTTGCAATGAGAAAGAGAAACGACCAGCCGATTCTGAAAAGATTTAAGAATTCCATCCAAAATAACTTTTGGCTGGCCATTCTTTTTATTATTTATGCTGATGTTCTTTAAATCCACGGCTCTATTGCCCAGTGCTTTTATAACAGCTTCTTTAGCGGCAAAGCGCACAGCAAAATGCTGCCATTTATTCTTCTTACTGTTGCAATAATCAATTTCTTCGTTAGTAAAGATTCTATGCATAAGCCTCTCATTTTTTTCTAATGATCTTTTTATACGCTTCACTTCGATAATATCTATGCCTGTCCCGCACATTTTCATATTAACCTCTTAGTCACTCACTATCGTTCGTTCTTTATATCAGTCTCTTCATTTCTCTTACAGCTTTATCTAAACCGACAAAAACGGCCCTGGCAATAATACTGTATCCAATGTTTAAATCTTCAACCCCGGGAATAGAAGCAATGGGGATAACGTTCCTGTAATCAAGCCCATGTCCTGCGTTAAGACGCAATCCGGCCTTTATTACAGAACTACCGGCTTTTTGTAATTTGGCCAATTCTCTATCTTTTGTTTTCTCATTCTTACTATCAGCATATTTTCCTGTATGTAATTCTACATAATCTGCCTTAAGCACCCTGGAAACATGAATCTGGTCTATATCAGGGTCGATGAATAGACTTACTATAATCCCTTTATCATGCAATTTTTTAATTGCTTTTTTTAATGCTGTTTTATTAGCAATAACATTTAAGCCGCCTTCTGTTGTAAGTTCTTTGCGTTTCTCTGGAACAAAGGTAACCATGTCAGGCTTTACATCCAAAGCAATATTGACGATTTCATTTGTTAGGGCCATTTCTAAATTCAGTTTTGTTTTGACTGTCTTTTTCAAAACATACAAATCTCTATCCTGTATATGCCTTCTATCCTCACGTAAGTGAACGGTTATACCCTCTGCACCAGCCAATTCGCAAATTACGGCAGCAGCAACAGGATCCGGTTCTTCAGCAAGTCTCACCTGACGTACGGTAGCAATATGATCTATATTAACACAAAGTTTAACCATAACAGATTACCCCTAAGACTTATAATTTAAGTTTAGTTGCTCAATTTTAAGTAGAGCCACAAAAAAAACGATAAAACAAGAGCAATAAGTTTAATATCTAAATTAGTAGTAAATCTTCTCTTAAGTTTTTCTTTATCCATTCTCATAGCGATCTTTCCTCTTTTTTGAAAAAAATGGCCACTTATTTAGCCTGATATAGTTCCATAAGCATTTTTCCCAATGTCGTTAGTTCCAGATCTCGTAACAACTTTCCGTCCTTAGCTACTGAGATAGTACCCGTCTCTTCAGAAACAACAATTACGACCGCATCTGAAACCTCACTTAACCCGACAGCCGCACGATGCCTGGTTCCAAGCACCCTGCTCAAGTCTGCATCAACCGTCAAAGGTAAAAGACAGCTTGCTGCGATAATCCTGTTATTCTGGATTATTACTGCACCGTCATGAAGCACGGTACCTGACATAAATATTGTCTGCAGTAGATCACAGGATATCTCAGAATCTATAATTGTTCCTGTTTCGATAACATTCCCCAAGCCGACTTTCTGTTGAATAACAATCAACGTTCCTGTATGTCTTTTAGCAAAAACTTTGACAGTTCTTGTAATCTCCTCAACAACTTTTATTCTTTCCTTTAAGAAAATGCCCTTAAAAGGACCCCGGCCGATTTTTGCCAGTATGCTTCTTAACTCAGGCTGAAAAACAACCACTGCTGCTACTAACCCAGCTACCCAAAAGCCTTTTAAGAGCCAACTGAGTGTTTCAAAACCTATTACTCGCGCTAAAAAAGTACCGATAATAATAACAATTAATCCTTTTAATACCTGAAGAGCTCTTGTATCCTTAATCAACATAAATAATTTATAAAAGATATATGCTACAATTAATATATCTCCCATATCTAAAAGATTCATATGAGCTAAAATATCAAAAATTTTGTACATACTTTGACCCTTTTTGAATGGCCTCTGTTACTCTTTGCACCATTACAGTTTTCTTGACATCATGAACACGTAAAATATTAGCCCCGTTTAACATACCGATAACAGAACTTGCTAAGGTCCCCTCTTCTCTTTGTCTGATATCCGCATTTAAGACATTACCGATAAAACTTTTGCGTGAGGTGCCTAATAAAACGGGCTTACCTAAAATCTTGAATTCCTTAAGTCTCTTAATGATCTCTAAATTATGTTCTGTTCTTTTTCCGAAACCGATACCAGGATCAACTATTATATTCTCCGGTTTAATTTCTCTGCTATTACAAAAAGCAATGCGTTCCTTAAAGAAATCAATAATATCATTAACTACATCTTTATATCTGGGATTCTTCTGCATATTTCCGGGTAATCCCTGCATATGCATCAGGACTACAGGAACATTATATTTAGCTACAACCTTAACCATACTTCTATCTAACCGCAGAGCTGAAATATCATTTACTATCATAGCCCCGTTATCCAATGCCTCCTCTGCCACCCTGGATTTATAAGTATCAATAGAAATAGGTACTTTTACTCTTTTAGCAATTTTCTTAATTACAGGGATAACTCTTCTCAATTCTTCTTTAAGTGCAACAGGTTTGGCTCCCGGACGGGAAGACTCCCCTCCGACATCTATAATATCAGCACCTTCTGATACCATCTTCTGTGCATGTGCAATTGCTGCATCAATGGTATTAAACTTACCTCCGTCAGAAAAAGAATTAGGGGTGAAGTTCAATATACCCATTATATGGGTTTTCCTGCTTAAATCTAGAAGATGCCTACCGCATCGCAATTTAAACCTGCACCCGGCGTCAAAATTTGTTAAACTCTCGAATATCTCCTCACCCAACTCAGGTAAACCAAAAGGTTGCATTTTCAATTTATTTGAAAGCAGACTGTATTGCTTGAGCGTTCCCATTATCAAAATATCAGAACACCCCTGCTTAAAATCGAGTATTTCACGGGATACCGCAACTTCCCCGCCTATAGAAAGCATTTCCTGCTTGACGATATTAGCTGCTCTGTTATTTATATTATTTACCTTTATCACCCTGAAGATGGCTTTATTAACCATCCATTTTATGCCCTCAGGATGGACTTTTATGTTCTGCATTATCTTACGGACATCGTTGATAGCATCTATATCTATAACACTTAAGGTTGTATTCAGTTTGGTTCTTGTTTTTTTCATATAATCTTAAATTACTTTCTTATCAGCGACATGGCTTCTGCTCTTGTCCTTGCGTCTTTTAAGAATATCCCCCGCATAACAGAGGTAACAACGCCTGAGCCTGGTTTTTTTATGCCCCGCATAGTTATACAAAAATGCTCTGCTTCGATAACCACCATAACACCTTTAGGTTTCACTGCCCCCATAATGGTATCAGCAATCTCCTTTGTTAACCTTTCCTGTAACTGCGGACGGTGAGAAATTGTATCAACAACACGAACAATCTTGGAAAGCCCTGTGAGTCTCTTTTTATCAGGAATATAAGCTACATGTGCTTTCCCAAAAAACGGTACCAGATGATGCTCGCAGACTGAGTAAAAAGGTATATCTTTAACCAGTAAAATCTCGCTATATTCTTCCTTCTCATAGTAAACCTTTAGCTCCTTTTTAGGATCCTTTTTTAACCCTGAGAATATCTCTTCGTACATTCTCGCTACACGCGAAGGTGTCTGCCTTAACCCTTCACGTTCAGGATTCTCTCCGATAGCAATTAAGATATCTCTTATGGCTTTTTCTATTTTTTTCTTATCCATTGTTTTCTGTCGGCGATTCATTCTCATCCTTCTTGGTTTCTTCTGCTTTTGGAACTTCTTCCTCAGTTTCTTCTTTTTCTGTTTTATTATTGACCGGAGGCGTCAGGGTTTTGCCTGCTATAATATCATCTACTTCCTCACCAGTAAGCATCTCCCTTTCCATCAAATGTTCGGCAATCTTAGATAGTTTATCCTTATTTCCCTTTAGAATTTTGCGCGCTCTCTCAAGAGAAGCATCTATTATGACTTTAACTTCCTCGTCAATAACCTCGGCTGTTTTTTCACTATAACTTTTCTCCTTAGCTATATCTCTCCCTAAAAATATCTCTTCTTCCTTTTTTCTGAAAGTCAATGCACCAAGCTTCTCACTCATCCCGTACTCACATACCATTTTATGGGATATCTCCGTTGCTCTTATAAGGTCATTTTGAGCACCTGTAGTAAGTTCATTAAAGATTAGCTCCTCAGATGCACGTCCACCCAGAAGCACAGTTAATTTATCCAATATCTCACTCTTAGTAGTTAAATACCTATCCTCTAAAGGTAATTGCAATGTATATCCCAAAGCCGGTCCACGGGGGATTATAGAGACTTTATGTACCGGATCGGTACCGGGAGTTAATTTGGCAACCAACGCGTGTCCTGATTCATGATATGCGATAATCTTTTTTTCTCTATCAGAAATCATCCTGCTTTTTCTTTCCGGTCCTGCAATGACACGGTTAATGGCTTCTTCTATATCTTCCATCTCTACACTTGTTTTCTCTTTCCTTGCGGCTAAGAGTGCTGCTTCATTTACCAGATTAGCTATATCCGCTCCCACAAACCCGGGAGTCCCCCTGGCTATAACCTTCAAGTCAACCCCTTCTGATAACTTTATATTCTTGGCATGCACCTTTAATATCTCTTCCCTTCCTTTTAAGTCCGGATTGGGAATCATAACATGTCTGTCAAACCTGCCCGGCCTGAGTAAAGCAGGGTCTAAAACATCCGGCCTGTTAGTAGCAGCTATGAGAATCACACCTTCTTTTGTATCAAACCCATCCATTTCAACCAGTATCTGATTTAAGGTCTGTTCCCTTTCATCATGACCGCCACCGATACCGGCAAAACGGTGCCTGCCTACTGCATCAAGTTCATCAATAAATAAAAGACAGGGAGCATTTTTCTTGCCCTGGTCGAATAAATCCCTTACCCTACTGGCACCTACGCCTACAAACATCTCAACGAATTCTGAACCACTTGCTGAGAAAAACGGGACATCCGCTTCCCCTGCAACAGCCTTCGCAAGTAGAGTCTTGCCGGTTCCAGGGGCACCGTATAAAAGTACGCCTTTCGGGATCTTACCGCCTAATTTTTGAAATTTCTTAGGGTCTTTAAGAAAAGCAATTATCTCTTTTAACTCTTCTTTTGATTCTTCACAACC
>DAOVJB010000096.1 GCA_030673425.1 Elusimicrobiota bacterium
ATCTACACGTCCGTATGTCCTTTTATCATCAGGGGAATCGATTCCCATATTAATATCCCTCCTTTACCGAAGTCTATTTTTATTATACCAGAAAACCTCTAAAAAAACAACCTATAAATAAATTCTCCCTATTCTTTTACTATCTCATCAACCCCTACGTAATACCAAGGAGGATAACGCAATCCTCTCTTTACCTTCCCATAAACACGAACTGAGTCACCTCTTTTTAGGTCCTTTATTTTACTAGAATCTTTTGTAGGTATAGAACATTCTACTGAACTCACCGTAAAATTAACATGATTAGCTACTTTTCTCTCAGTTACAAATATACCTTCAAATTTACCCTTAAAAGAAACTCTTTTGCTTTCGTGAATTTCTATTGCTTCTGCTTTTAATCTCCCTGCGGCAAGTTCAATATATTTCTTTTTCTTCTTTTCTTGCTTATCTTCTTTATCTATATCTATTTTAAGAACAATAACTTCTGATGCCTTAATCCACCCTTCTACTCTAACTTTCATCCATTCATCCTCTTCGGCTATCTTTTCACAAGTTACGCCCTCTATAATCATGCCTATTTCTCCCCCTTGCGGAGTATCTTTTAATATCCCTTTTTCTACCTTTACAACTACAACTTCGCTAAATGCCTGACTTACATAAAAAACTATTACTAAGAAAAAGAATATCGAAATCATTATTTTCTTCATTTTAACTATATCCTTTCTATCTATACGTTTTACCATGTATACTTCACAGTATAATTAATTTTCACCTCCCCACCCTTTTTAACCTTAACCGGGAAGTGAATGGTTCTGGAATCTATCTTTTCATATTTATGATTCGTTTCTGTAATTTCCCAATTCACCCAGCGGAAAAGATTCTCCTTAACTATTACTTCTACATCTTCTTCTTTATGATTACGCAGAGTTATCTGGAAAGTCTCGGTCATCCAATCCCTGTCGTAATTAACCTTAAAATCAGTCTGTTTGCGTTCGCCTACCACATCAAACGCTGAACCGAGTTTAAGCATAACCTCTTCATCTTTTGGAGTATGATCTATGCTATCTTCACCTATAAACTCTAAGGAACCATCATCAGGATCTTCCTTATATACCCTGACTCTGCCTGCAGGAAGAGGAATAGCAAGCCCGGATTTCTTATCGTTCTTAAAGGTTAAATAAATATCTACCTTCTTGTTACTGCTTGTTCCTAAATTCCTGTCTGTCTGAGGGGAACCGTAAAAATAGTAACCCCCTTTAGGCCTTCCGTAATAGAAAAGGATTTTCTTAGAAGGCACATCCGTTACCGATCCAAATAATTCAATCTGCTTCTTCGAATTATCCTTTATAGTGCTGGTTCTCCCAAGAGTATAAAGATGATATTCAAAAAATGGCTTCTCTTGAAATCCACCATACCCTGCGCGCTTTTCTGATACGGCACTGTATTCCAATCTATCATAAACACGCCCTGGTGGTACTATTCTATGTATATCACCTGCAACTAATTTTAACTGGGCATTCTTGTACGTTGCCCCACTTTTATTATCAATAGTTACCCAGCCACTTAAATCCACCGCTCTATCTTTATTTTTAACCACTGCTATATAATCTGCTGTCCACATAATCCCTTTGGTCTCATAAGTAACCTTGGTTAAATGCGTGCCTTTTTTTGCTGCGTCCAGCAACCAAACTAATGTGGGCCTGGTAATAAGACCTCCAGGAAGTTCTGGTAGAATAATTCTTCCCGCAGGATTAAGGTGTATCTCCCCATTTATATCAACAATGGTTCCGCCTTCTGTGCTAAGAAGTATGGCTTTTTTTCTCTTTACCTTTCCGTCTTTTTCCTCTTCAAGGAAAATCTGTTTATCAATATACTTTTCTAAAAGTTTCTGCCTTCCTATCAAATCATACTCATAGTTCTGCTCAACAACAAAGGTTCCTTCAGGATCAGTCAGGCTCTTAAAATGAACCGTGGATGCATCAATTAACTTTGCAACATCCTGGAACTTTACGATATTTTCTCCCTGTTTAAGGAACATCTTACGCCATTCTTTAACAATAGCATATCCGTTGGGTATCTGAATATACCTTCCACCGATATACTGCTGAATATAAGGCTGGATATTTCCACCAGATGTAACAGGACTGGAATAAATGGTTAACCCCACACCTTCTTTTTTCCTGCTCTCCTGTGCAGATGATATATAGCCAAAACAGAGACTCCCGATTAACACTAATGACATAACTGCTATTATATATCTTTTCATATACCATTCCCCCTTTCTACACCATTAGACAAAGAAAGAGCCAAAAAGTTCCGTTACATCAAGATATTTTGCCTAATCTCTTCATAGCAAGCCTAATATAATCTTTATTTATTTCAAAGCCAATATATTTTCTTCCTAATCTTTTGGCAACTACAGCAGTAGTGCCTGAGCCGAGAAAAGGGTCCAATACTAAATCTCCCTTACTACTGCTTGCTGAAATTATCCTTTCTAATAACTTTTCAGGCTTTTGTGTTGGATGCGGGGTGTTCTCAGGCATGGACCAGAAAGGCACTACCAGATCGTCCCAGACATTATTGGGGCAAGTATATCTGTAACGCTCACCATTCTCTTCCACCCAGTCTTTAGGAATACCATCAACTCGATATGGGGCAATTACCTCTTTTTTGATTTTTACCTCATCAATATTAAAAGTATAATTCTTGCCAGCAACCCCAAACCATATATCTTCCATATTGTTCTTCCAGTTTGTTCTTGCCCCCCTGCCTTTCTCCCTTCTCCACGTTATCCTGTTTTTGATTACAAAATAGTTCTTCATAATCTCCTGGATATTACCTGAATATTCCCAACAACAGCATATATATACTGAGCCTGTGTCTTTTAAGATACGCTTTGCTTCTTTTATCCAGGCATCCGTCCAGGTCAAATAGTCATTTTCCCCTTTTTTATCACTTCTGTTCCCGAAATCTTTTCCTATATTATACGGAGGGTCAGCGAAAATAAGGTCTATACATTTTCCAGGTAAGCACTTCATACCATCCAAGCAATCACCCAGGATTATCTTGTTAGAAATAGAATTAATAGAAACAGGCTTTTTATCCAAAGGTAAAGTAAAAAAATTGCCGAACTTCTTGATATCCCTATGCGTAAGAAAAGTAGTCCTGTTGCGGGGAGCAGGATTTATTCTGCTATTGGTTCCTTTAATCCTTATTATTTTAGAGCTAACAGGCATATATTTCTCTTCCTAAATCACAGTTTTATCCGTTAATAAGTTCATTCACATACTTTGCTATTGAAGGGGAACTGGTTAATCCCGGTGATTCAATCCCGATAAGATTTATAAAGCCTGGAAATCCTTTATCTCTTTCATCTTTAATCACAAAATCCCTGAAGTCATCCTGATGTCCCTTAAGTATCGGCCTGATACCGGCTATGTCAGGGTAAAGGTCATCTATCTTAAGAGACGGGAGAAATTTCTGTACAGCTTGGCAAAAAGCTTCTTTCTTAGACTCATCAACATTATAATCAATCTCTTCTTTACAGATATAGTTGGCATCCGGACCAAGGCGTATACCACCTGCTAAATCAAGCGTAAGATGAATACCTAAACCAACACCTTCTGCCTCAGGAACAGGATAGACTAAACGAGAAACACCCCACCTTCCAGGATTATAGAGCCTGAAATAATCACCTTTTGAATACTTAAGTGTATAATCTGATTCTTTAATATCTATCCCAACCATACGGGCTATATTATCTGAATTAAGCCCTGCGCAATTAATAAAAACCCTGGTTAAAAACGAGAAATCTTCTTCATCTGCGTCCCTTATAAAGACTTCATAGGCCTCCTGCTGTTTGTTTATACCTTTCAGCTCTGAATTATATACTATATCCGCTCCCTTGTCTTTTGCCCTGGATATAAAATACTCCATCAGCTTGTGCGTATCAATAATACCTGTAGAAGGGGAGTATAGAGCAACAATTGCTTCCACATCAGGTTCTAATTGTTTTATCTCTTTTTTCTCAAGCATCTTTAATCCAGGCGTCCCATTTTCCAAACCGTTCTTAAGAAGGCTTTCCAACTGACAAATTTCTAAATTTTCTGTTGCAACAACGAGTTTCCCTGTTTTTTTATAAGGTATATTATTTTTCTCGCATATCTCATAAAGTATTCTATTGCCTTGGATACACGTTTTTGCTTTTAAGCTCCCCGGACGATAATAAATACCGGAATGAATAACCTCGCTGTTTCTGCTGCTTGTTTCACGGCCGAATGAATCATGTTTTTCTATTACAAAGACTGTCCTGTTATCTTCTGCCACCTGAGCTGCTATACTTAAGCCAATCACTCCTGCCCCAACTATAGTTATATCTACTTCTTCCATATATTATCCTTATAAAATTATATTTCTTATATACCAGATAAGCTGAAGGCCAAAAAATATTAGTACTAATCCACAGAAAACCTGAAAAACTTTACGGATTTTAGGTGATGTAAAAATATTTCCGGGAAAAATACCTGCTAATGCTCCCAACACTATTGGAGCCACTGCAACACCTATTCCAAAGGAAAGAGCATATAAAACTCCTGAAATAATGTTCTCTGCTGTACATCCTATGTAAGTGAGAACAGATACAAGTGGCACGCAAGGTGAGATACCCAAAAGGAAACCCAATAATAACATACTTTCGGTACCTCTATTTAATATTTTTTGGCTGATAACTTTAATAATAGGTTTGTTAAACCCTTTACCTAATACGATAAAAATGCCTATGGTCACCATAAAAAAAGCTAGCAGAAGATATAGGTAGGCTGACCGATGAGGGGGAAAAAATCGGTTGATAAAATTAAAAGCAACAGTGGCGAGTCCGCCTAAAATAACAAGTGCTAAAATTCTACCTAATGAAAATATAAGAGCACTCCTTGCACCTTCCTGCCAACTTGTCTTTGTGCCTCCAATATAGGGTAAAAGCAAAAAAGCAGTATGGGCAAGGCAAGGTCCCCAGCCCATAATAAAACCTCCGATTAACAGTTTCAGCAAATTAGAAGGCATTATCTACCCTTGTTCTCTTACCTATTAGAAAAAATTTATACTATCTCCACCATTCTCTCTACAGCTCTTTGTGCTTTAACTCTGATTTTCTCTTTCACTTTAACTTCATATTGCATATCTTCAAGGCACCGTAACACTTTTTCTAAAGTTGTAAGTTTCATGTCGGGACATATGGCTTTATCACTTGTAGGATAGAACGTTTTTTGAGGATTTTCCTTTCTTAGTCTATATAACATTCCTATTTCTGTTGCTACAATCACCTCGCGTGATTTAGATTCAGCCGCATATTTACACATTCCTTCTGTAGACAGGACTTCATCAGCAAGTTGAATAACAGCTGGCGTACATTCAGGATGGACAATAACCTTTGCGTCAGGATGGGTTTTCTTCTGCTTTATTATATCTTCAGG
>DAOVJB010000074.1 GCA_030673425.1 Elusimicrobiota bacterium
AGAATAACAATTTTTTTATTGGCGGACACGTAAAACCTGATGGCGATTGTGTAAGTGCACAGTTGGCTCTGGCGTTGTTCTTGAAGAGAATAGGCAAGAAAGTCTTTGTGGCAAATAGAGACCCTGTCCCTCCCTTATACAATTTTCTGCCGGGGATCAAGAATATAAAAAAGATAAAAGACCTCAGAAGGAGATTTGATGTAGGATTTTTTTTAGATACCAGCAATATAGAAAGAACAGGGAATATTATTGATTTAAGGCAGATTGGAGTTGTAATTAATATCGATCATCATGTTGATAGCATTAGGTTTGCTGACTATAATCTTATTGATCCTCAAGCGTCATCTACATCTGAGTTGATATATCTATTAATAAAGAATTCAAAATATCCTATTGGACAAAATGAGGCTCTTTGTCTTTATACAGGTATTGTGATGGATACAGGAGGATTTCAGCAGTTAAACACCACTTGTATGACACATGAGGTTGTTGCCGATTTGTTGGAAGAAGGCGTTAAACCTTATTATGTCAGCCAGAAATTATATAAGAATAAAACGGCTTCAGAGTTAAAATTAATGGGGTTATCGTTATCCACCTTAGAGCTTGATTCTTCCGGGCAGATTGTTTTTCTTAAACTGACTAATAAAATGTATAAAAAAGCCAAGTCCTCACAGGAAGAAACAGAGGGGCTTATAGATTATGTTAATTTAATCAGTGGGGTTGAGATAATTATACTCTTCAAGGAGACGGAGAAGAGAAATGTTATTAAAGTAAGTTTGCGCTCCAGAGATAAAATAGACGTAAATAATATTGCTAAGATATTCGGGGGCGGAGGACATAGAAAGGCTGCAGGCTGTATGATAAAAGGGACGATACTAGAAGTACAGGAAAAGGTACTTAAGCATACCAGAAAGGTTTTAAGGAATTATGGAAGGAGTTCTTAATATTAATAAACCCCGGGGTATTAGTTCCTACGGTGTTGTAGCAAAAGTGAAAAAGCTTCTTAAAATCAAAAAAGTCGGACATGCTGGAACACTGGACCCGGAAGCTACAGGGGTACTATTGGTATGTTTGGATAAAGCAACGAAAATAGTTCAGTTCCTTATGCCTTTGGAAAAAGAATATAGAGGGCGGATGGTTTTAGGAGTTAGTACGGATACAGGGGATGCACAGGGTAAGGTTATAAAAGAATGTGACAATATTGATATTACAGAGTCGAAAGTAAGGGCCGTATTTAAGGAATTTTTAGGCGATATCGAACAGATTCCACCTATGGCATCTGCTCTTAAATATAAAGGCAGGAGATTATATAAACTGGCACGGGAAGGGAAAACCGTTGAACGAGAACCAAGAAGCGTGCAGATATATAAAATTGATGTTTTAAGCTATAAAGATTCTGTTGTTGAATTTTGTGTCGTATGCTCTAAAGGTACTTATATCCGTTCTTTATGTTGCGATATAGGTGATAAGCTTGGCTGCGGGGCATACCTGAAGAGTTTAGAAAGGACAAGGATAGGTTCTTTTAATATTGATTCTGCTTTATCTGTTGAGGATTTAGAAAGAGGCGATTACAAAAAAAATCTGGAAACTTTTCTTTATTCATTAGATGGTGCTCTGGAACATTTGCCGAAGATGGTAGTGAATAATCAGGGGGCGCTTTGCATTTTAGAAGGAAAACAGGTAAATGTACAGCAAATTGTAAATTGTCCGCGCAAAATAAACGGGATAGGGTTACTCAGAGTCCTTAATTTAAGTAATAAATTATTAGCCATAGCTCAGGTAGACCGTTATCCTGAACGAGGATTTAAATTAATAAGGGTGTTCAATTAAAAAGGAATAGACGCTATGGAAATAATCAAAGGGTTTAACCATTTATATAAACAATTTAAGAAACCGGTAGTTACTATAGGGACTTTTGACGGGATTCATTTAGGCCACCAGAAAATTATTAAAAAAGTAGTAAGCGAAGCCAGGAGAATAAACGGAACAAGTATAGTAATTACTTTTGATAAAAGGCCGGTTACTGTTTTTCCCGATAATATGTGTCATGACATGTTGATGAGTTTAAACGATAAGATAGAAAAAATTAAGAATATGGGGATAAATGTAACCGTTATAGTAAACTTTAATAAGAGAATTGCTAAGATTAGGGCTGCTAATTTTATAAAAAATATATTACATGAGAAATTACATATAAAGGAACTTATTGTTGGCCCTAAATTCAGGTTCGGTAGAAATAGAGAAGGTGGTATTGATTTATTTAAGAAGATGTCAGTAAAATATGGTTTCAGGGTAAAGGTGGTGGATGAAAAAAAATACAATAATACGCTGATAAGCAGTACCAGGATTCGCGAATTGATTCGATCAGGTTCGTTAGGACTCGCTGTTCGTTTTTTAGGTTATAGGTATAGTGTGTCTGGTTATGTGGTTAGGGGTGATAAACGAGGTAAAATTTTAGGTTTTCCCACGGCTAATGTTAAATATAATACTGAGCGTTTAGTACCACAGGGTGTTTATGTAGTTTATGTAGAAGTGGATAAGAAAAAATATAAAGGTATCTGTAATGTGGGAATTCGCCCCACATTTGCTACTGATGGATGTGTAAAATCACGGATTTCCGAAAGACTGAGATGTGACAGTATAATAGAGGTTCATATTTTTAACCTCAAAAAAGATATTTATAAGAAACAGATAAAGATAATCTTTGTAAAAAAAGTAAGAGACGAAAAGGTTTTTAGTAATTATAACGACTTGGTGAAACAAATAAAAAAAGATATAAATATAGCACAAAAGATTTTATCTTCTAAAATTTCTTTACAAAGTGCATAATTTATGTTAATATAAGAGATTAAAATAATTAGGAGGGTATTATGGTTTTTGCGAAACAAAAGAAAGATAATATTATAGGAGAACATAAGATACATGATAAAGATACAGGCTCTCCTGAAGTCCAGATTGCTTTAATTACCGAAAGGATAAATTATTTAACTGAACATTTTAAGGTTCACAAGAAGGACCATCATTCTCGCAGGGGTCTGTTGAAGTTAGTAGGTAAAAGAAGGAGACTATTGAATTATTTAAAGAAATCTGATCCTAAAAGATACAAAGGAATTGTGGAGAAACTAAAACTGCGGAAGTAAACATAAAGACAATACAAATTCATCATGGAATGGTGAAAGAAGGAGATAAATAAAAAATGCAGAAAAAATTAGAAATGCAGATAGCAGGAAGAACATTAACGTTAGAAACAGGAATCCTTGCCAAGCAGGCTTCAGGAGCAGTTACTGTTCAGTATGGGGATACAGTTGTATTGGCTACAGTCGTAGTCTCTCCTGATGTAAAAAAAGATATTAATTTTTTCCCGCTTACAGTTGATTATAGAGAAAAGATGTATGCAGCCGGGAAAATTCCCGGAGGATTTTTTAAACGAGAAGGGCGGCCGAGAGAAAAAGAGATTATAACTTCACGAATAATTGATAGACCAATCAGGCCTCTTTTCCCTAAGGGTTTCAGAAATGAAGTTCAGATTATGGTCTCGGTTTTATCAACAGACTGCGAGAATGATTCTGATATTCTTTCTATTATAGGAAGCTCATGCGCCTTATCTATTTCTGGTATACCTTTCAAAGGTCCTGTGGGTGCTGTCAGGGTAGGAAGAATTAATGGTGAATGTGTTATTAACCCGACTTTTCAGGAACTTGAGGAGAGCGATTTAGACCTGGTTATCGCAGGTACTAAAGGAGCGATTATCATGGTTGAAGGAGCTGCGAAAGAAATCCCTGAAGAAGTGATGCTGGAAGCTTTGAATTCGGGACATAAGGTCATAAAAGAAATAATCGAGTTACAGGAAAAGATAGCAGGTGATATTAAACCCGCTAAGCCAGCTGAATCTTTCACTGTCTATAAGATTGATAAAGAATTACAAGAAAAAGTAGAAGGATTTGCTAAAGAAAGAGTAATTCAAGCAATTTTCCTTGGTAATATAGAAAGGAAGAATAGATTATCAGAGATTTCAAAAGAAACCACAGAACATTTTAAGGAAATTTTTCCGGATAGTACAGTAGATATAAAAAATATTCTTGATGATATATCAAGAGACAAAATACGTCAGACGATCGTAAAAGATAATAAAAGAATAGATGGCAGAGGTTTATCGCAAGTGAGAACGATTGATTGCAAAGTAGGCATATTGCCTCGGACCCATGGGTCAGGGTTATTTACGCGCGGTCATACCCAGGCACTGGTTATAACAACCTTAGGGACTCCCGGTGATATGCAGATAATGGATGAGTTAGAGAAAGAGTATAAAAAGAGATTTATGCTTCATTATAATTTTCCTCCTTTCAGTACAGGGGAAGTAAGACCAAATAGAGGTCCTGGGAGAAGAGAAATAGGACATGGAATTTTAGCCGAACGGGCTTTTTTTCCTGTAATCCCTTCTGATGAAGAATTTCCGTATACTATTCGTCTGGTTTCTGATATCCTGGAGTCTGATGGTTCTTCATCCATGGCTTCTATTTGTGGGAGCACTCTTTCCCTGATGGATGCAGGCGTTCCTATTACAGCTCCGGTGGCTGGTATTGCTATGGGTGTTATTGTTGAAAATGATAAATCATTTATTCTTACGGATATTATGGGTCTTGAAGATCACTGCGGGGATATGGATTTTAAGGTAGCAGGGACGAAAGGCGGAATTACTGCTTTCCAAATGGATGTGAAAATAGAAGGTGTAAGTTTGGAAATAATAAAAGGGGCGTTAAATGATGCTCTTAAGGCCAGATTATTTATTCTTGGCAAGATGGAAGAGGCAATCAAGGCTCCCCGCTCAGGTTTATCAGCATATGCGCCTAAGATTGTTACATTGCAGGTAAACACTGATAAGATAAGGAATATTATCGGTCCGGGAGGAAAAATAATCAAGAAAATTATTGAGGATACAAATGTTGATATTGATATAAAAGATGATGGAAAAGTATATATTGCTGCTGTTGATGTTGCTTCCTGTAATAAAGCACAGGAAATTATTGAATCTCTTATTGTTGATGTTGAAGTAGGTAAAATTTATAAAGGGAAAGTGACACGTATAATGAATTTTGGTGCTTTTGTTGAGATACTTCCCGGTAAAGAAGGGTTAGTTCATATTTCACAGCTGGAGAACAGGAGAGTGAATAAAGTGGAAGATGTTGTTCATGAAGGCGACGAGATAACGGTTAAAGTCCTAGAAATTGATAATCAAGGAAGAGTTAATCTTAGCCGTAAAGCTGTTCTTAAAGAACAATCATAACTTGCGTTTATTATTTTTTGTTTTTTATTTAACGGAGTAAGTATGGACGAACTAAAAGAAATAAAAAAACTATTTAAGTTAATGCTTCGCGAAAATTTATATGAGTTAAATGTTGAAGAGGAAAATTTTAAGGTTGCGATAAAAAGAAAAACAAAAACCAATTCTCCTGCGGATAATATAGATTTAAGAGAAGAAATTTCACAAAAGCAAACTCCCGCACAAAGTTTCTTAAATGTTATACAGCCAGATTATATGAAAATCACATCACCTATTAACGGAGTGTTTTATCGGGCACCGTCACCAGATGCTGCTTCCTTTGTTGATATAGGAAGTACCGTTCGCAAGGGAGGGACTGTTTGTATTGTGGAAGCGATGAAACTGATGAATGAAATTCAAGCAGAAAGAGATTGCAAGATAGTTAACATCATGGTTGAAAACTCTGCAATTGTTACGGCGGGGCAGGTTTTATTTTTAGCGGAGGAAGTATAAATAAAATTCGAGAATTATTTTTTTTAATTTGATTATTTTGTTTGATTAAATGAAAAAAAGAAAGATAATAAAAGAAAAACAAACAAAAATTACTAAAATCATTGTTTTATAGACTTGACATGTTAATATTAAAAGTTGTATTGTTAAAGTAAAGTTTTTATCCTATAAAGAAAGAGGGGATGAGAATGGCAAAGGCAAAGAAGAAGAAGGCAACCAAGAAAAAAGCCACCAAGAAAAAGAAAAAGAAATAACATAAGGTATTAAGCGTTGAAGATTGAGGGAGTGAACCTCAGTGTTCACTCCCTGTCTTCGATCCCCAAACTTAAAAGTAAGAATATATAATCTGCAGATGTAAATTGTTTTAATCTGTGGTTTATTTTTTTTATTAGGAGGGAAAGTGATAGATAAGATAGGAACAACAGCAGGAAAAATCTGGGAATTCTTAAATGAGCATGGAGAAGCAACAATCCTAAAGATTAAAACTAACCTCAAACTTTCTAACAGTCTTGTTTGTATAGGAATAGGTTGGTTAGTAAGGGAAGATAAAGTAAATATTAAAACAGGTAAAAAGGATTATAAGATTTCTTTGAAATAAAAGGTATAAAAATGCTTTATTATAGTAAGTTTTTTAATCCGCCTCAGGCGGATTTTTTTTGCTTGTTTTTTTATGGTGGATGTGTTATAATGCAACCCAGATAAACTGATGGGGAATTGATGAGTTTTCTAGAGAGTGTAATTTTGGGAATAGTGCAGGGGCTAACGGAATTTTTACCTATCT
>DAOVJB010000050.1 GCA_030673425.1 Elusimicrobiota bacterium
CCAATTCCATAGTAATGCCTTATAGCATTAACAATATCCTTTTCAGTGGCAATAACAGGTATCGGTTTAAGGTCAGTCAAAAAACGCAGATCATCCTGTGTACGCACATCTAAAGGATCAGCCATAGCTACAGTAAGAGAATTCTTCTCTATTTTCAAGGGAAAAATTTTATATCGTGAGGCAAATTTAACAGGAACCTTTCTAAGCACCTCGGAAGAAACTTCTATATTGGATATTTTTACATAGGGCAAACCTAATTGCTGAGCTAAACGGATTAAAAAATCTTCCTCCTGGGCATAGCCTAATTTAATCAGAATATGTCCAATCCGTTGACGAGTTTTGCTCTGTTGCTGTAGCCCTTTATCCAACTGTTCCTGAGTAATTATACCTTCCCGGATTAATATCTGCCCAATAAGTTCCCTGTTTTCTTTAACCATTTAATATATCCTTAGAAATATATTTATAAATATTTTAAACAAAAAGCCAGTTGCCTTCTTAAACCTTCGGCAACTGGCTATCCCAATGATATCTCGGGACCCTATAGTTTTGCGTTCTCGCCTCACAGCGGATTTGCCTTTATCGAATCTATACTAAATTATATACTAATATCCTCTTTGTTTTAAACATAGCATAATTTTCGAATTCTGTCAAGTGTATAAAAGATACAATTAAAAAATTATGGGAAATTAGAAGGATTATTATAATTATCTATATTATTTATTCCGCAAGCAACTTTTTAATCTCTTTTTCAAACACATCTTCTGAAGCATAACCTATATGTTTATTCCTTATTTGTCCTTCTTTATCAATGATAAAAGTGGTAGGAATAGCTCTAATACCGCCATAATCTTCGGTTATTTTACTATTTCCCCTTACTATAGAATAGTTTATATTCCATTCGTTAACAACATTGGCAAGCTCCTGCTTTGATCCCCTGTCTAAGCTGACTCCTATAATCTCTAAACCCTGGGATTTGTATTTATTATATAGATTGATAAATCCGGGTATTTCCTGTTTGCAAGGAGGACACCATGTAGCCCAGAAATCGATTATAACGACTTTCCCTCGTAATTCAGAAAGAGTAACCTGGTATCCGTTAAGATCAGTTAAACTAAAATCAGGAGCTAACGAAGCAGATTTTTTAACCTCTTGAGGGTTTATATTCTGTTCTACTTGTGTGGACTCTTTACAGCCTGCTATTAGTAAAACTAACATTATTAAAAACACTATACTCCGGGAAAATATCTTTTTCATTTTAGTAGCTCCTTTATATACTATTTTTAATCTCTTGAATATATTGGCCTGCTGCAAATCCGGCAGTTGCACCTTCACCACAGGCAGTCACGACCTGTCTTAACAACTTTCTGCGAACATCCCCGCATGCATATATACCTTCACAGGAAGAAAGCATATTCTCATCTGTAATAATATACCCTTCTTCATCTCTTTTAACGATTTCCTTGATAAATTCTGTATCAGGTTTGGTACCTATAAAGATAAATACCCCATCTGTATTTATTATTTGCGTCTGGTTGGTTTTTACATTCTTAATCTGTATCCGTTCTACCTTTTTTTCGCCTATTATCTTTTCTGGTACAGAGTCCCATATAAAATCTATTTTTTTATTTGTAAATGCTCTCTCCTGCAATATTTTGGCTGATCTCAACTCGTTTCTTCGATGTATCACAGTAACCTTTTTAGCAAACTTTGTCAGGAACAATGCCTCTTCTATGGCAGCATCCCCTCCGCCTATGACAACTATTTCCTTTCCTCTGAATAACGGTCCATCACAGGTACCACAATATGAAACCCCTTTACTGATGAACAGATTCTCTCCGGGTATGTTTAATTTTTGGGGCTGGGCTCCTGTAGCTATAATCACAGCAAATGCCTCGTGCTCTTTTTGATCTGTTTTAACAATATGTTTATTATTCTTTTTCGTTATACCTTTTACCTCTTCAGATACTATTTTAAGCCCAAAATTTACGGCTTGCTTTTGGATATTTTGCATTAATTGGGGACCTGAGATTGTATCAGGAAAACCCGGGTAATTTTCAATTAAGTCTGTCAAAATTGCCTGCCCGCCGGGTAACAGTTTTTCAATCAACAAAGTATTAAGACCTAAACGTGTTGTATAAATTCCGGCGGTCAAGCCAGCCGGCCCGCCACCGATTATTATAACATCATAGGATTTCATGGATTTCTCCTTTATAGTATAAAATTAAAATTACCTGTTATAATTAATATCCCGATTATTATAAGAATTATCCCGCTGATTAATGAGATAACCTTAAAATATTTTTTTATCTTCTTAGAAAAATTCAAAAAGGCATTGATGGCCAGACTCGTAATTAAAAACGGTATTGCTAAACCTAAAGAATAAGCGCTGAGCAATACGATTCCTTTTGACACTGTTTCCTGTGTACCTGCATATATTAATATGGAAGCCAGAATCGGTCCTATACAGGGAATCCATGCCAGAGCAAAAACCACGCCGGTAATAAATGAACCGATTACATTAACCGGATGCGCTTTTAATGAGATTCTTTTTTCACGTTCTAAGTATTTTAACTTAAAGACACCCATAATATGAAGGCCTAAAACAATAACTACTATACCACCGATTGTCTGAAGGAGTTTCTGCTTTTGGAGGATGAAACCACCTAATAATGTAGATGAAGCACCTAATAAGATAAAAATCACAGAAAACCCGAGTATAAAAACACAGGTATTCAGGAAAACCTTACGTAAAGTTTTCTGATTTTGATTAGATTCTGCCAATTCTTTAATGGATGTTCCCGTAATAAATGAGATATAAGCAGGTATCAGGGGAAAGATACAGGGAGAAATAAAACTTGCAAGTCCTGCAATGAATGCAAGAAATAGGGAGATTTGTTGATTCATCATGGTTTTTTAATCTTATTTTAAGAATTTTTCCGTTTTTATTTTAATTAATTCGTTTCAAATATATCAGGTTTTATGCAATCCCCATGTTGCTTCTTCGTCTCTTGAAGCCGTGCTTTTTGTTCCTTGAGAGTCTCAAAAAGAATAGCCGGCGTATCAGTAACTTTTGTTTTATAAATCTCTTCTATTCTTTTAATTTTCGCAAGATTCTCGTTAACACGCAGGCTGAACTGCTTTATATAATCCTCTTCTTTATAATCCTCATTAAGAACCTTTTTGAACAGTCTTTTCAAATCCTGATACTTTGGAATAAACCCTATAGGTGTTTTTATTGCCTCAACCTCATTATGGACTCTTAATTCCATCCATTTAAGCCATACTCTTTTATCCTGCATGCCGGTTATGTAATCTCCTTTTTCATCCCGCAGAAAATAATTCACCCCGAATATTGAACAAGGATTCGTTAAATCTCCTGCAAAACTGAGATAATTGTTTATGTATTTCCCGATAGGTATGGATAAAAAGTCCAAATTTGCCATAATATTAAATTTTCTTATTCCTTGTTTTCCTAAAGTAGCGGCTGTGGTTTCAGACTCTAAACTGGCACCTATCGTTATTACGCCGTGTTTCCAATTGAAGCTTTCAAAAACAGGAGGTAATGTATCTGAATCTCTTCCCCCATAGATTACTCCTTTTACTTCCACTCCTTCCGGATTTTCTAACTCAGGATCACAATTTTTAAGATTGTTCAGTTTAATGGTATAGCGTGCATTAGCATGAGAAGAAGCAATCTCATTTCCTTTTTCGTCTTTTTTACCTTTCTGCCACTTGCCGGAATAGTTTATACCTTCTTCCGGAATCTCCTTTTCATATCCCTGCCAGTATGGGATCCCGTCTTTTACTAAAATATTGGAAAAAATGATCTCTCCCTCGTTGTTCAAAGCTTGCCATATCAGAGGATCATCCTGTGAATTTAAATTTCTAATGATACCGAAAATTCCTCTTTCAACATTTACAGCAAATACCTTATCTTCCCTTTTCCTTAGATAAGCAATATCATCTCCTATGATTCTCTCACCCGCAACCATACATGTTGAGGTCTTGCCGCAAAAACTTGGAAAAGCCCCTGTAAAATATGTTTTTCTTTTATCCGGACCATGAACAGCCATGACAAACATATGCTCGGAAAGCCAGTTGCTTTCCATACCTGCTTTCCTGATTGTCAGCCGTAAAGACAGTTTCTTTAATCCTAATGTATTTCCTGCATATTGCGTATTCACACTATAGACTTTGTTTTCTATAAAATCAGTGTAAATTCTTCTTTTATCCACGTCTTTACTTACGTTATTCTCTAACTTACCTGCGGAATGTACGTACTTAAAGAAATCTATATCAGAACCTTCTTTCTTAAACGATTCATAGGCTGGTCTGTAAAGAATATCCTCCGAATGAGCTACATAGCTTGAGTCCGTAATCTGCACTCCATATATGGAAAAGTCTGAATTAACAGGTCCCAGACAGAGAAACAGAACGAACATCTCCTTTCCATCCATGCTGTTCTTTAATAATGTATGGACTTCTTTTAATCCTTTTTCCCTTTCTATAGAACTAAGTCCGCTTCCTAAATCCATATCCTTGGTTACAAGAAACTTTGTCATCTCTTTATCCCTTGCCTGGTCAAAGTAGCCGTCGAAATGGGTCGTATGGCCGTTTATAGCAAGAAGTATTTCTTCACCTGACTCTTTTGCTTTATTTCTAATATGGAGGATGTCTTCGACAGAATCCGTGCGCACAAAAACTGATGCAGGATTACAAAGTTCAACATACTTAGCAATAAAATATTCCACTCCCGGATTATTCAACAATAAAAGTTTTTCATAATTTTTAGTACCACATTTTTCTTTAAGTAATGAAACATATCTTTCCATCATCATCGCATAACTCCTCTTTTAGATTAAGAATAATATTAAATAAGCCAACACCCATCCACCTCGCAGTGTTGGTTTAGCATACGGTAATTTAATTAAAGAGTTATTATAAAGAACACTTACGAACGATTTTATTTTTGTTATTTACAACTATCAGTTTAGGCTTAAGATTCTTTATCTCTTGCTCGTTAAAGAATCCGTAAGAGATAACAATCAATTCGTCACCAAGCTCGCCAAGACGTGCTGCGCCACCGTTCAATCCTATAACTCCGGAATTAGGTTTACCTTTAATTACATAAGTCTCAAAGCGTATACCTGTATTTATATTTACTACAAGCACTATTTCTCCCGGCAAAATATCTGCTGCTTCTATAAGCTTGGCATCAATTGTAATGCTTCCTTTATATTTCAAGTTCGTCTGTGTAACTATTGGTTTATGAATCTTCGATTTACACATCATCCGTAACATTTATTTAACCCCAATCTATTTAAAAAATATCTCTGCAAACTTCCACCACTCATCATTAACTACTTTTAATTCACCTACTGCCTTATCCAGGAATACACCGATGATTTCATTTCCCTTTAACGCAGCCATTTGCCCGAATTTGCCTTCTGCCACAAGGTCTGCAGCCTTCACACCTACTCGCAAACCCAATATACGGTCAAAAAGTGTGGGAGATCCGCCTCTTTGCATATGACCTATAACCGATACCCTTGTTTCAATTCCTGTTTTTTCTTCTATTATCTCAGCTAACTGGCTACCTACCCCGCGTTTTTTCAATATCATATGTCCAAACGCATCCAGTTCTTCTTTCCCGCCTTCAGATCCAGGAATTTTTGTTCCTTCAGAGACTATTACCAAGCCATATTTTTTTATTTTATGGACCTTTTTCAACTCCTCGCACATCTTGTCTATCTCAGGCTCTCTTTCGGGAATTAATGTCCAGTCAGCGCCTGATGCGATGCCTGTATAAAGAGCTACCCATCCAGCATGGCGTCCCATCACTTCAAGAATCATAATCCTGCGGTGTGAACGGCCTGTATCAATTAATACAGATGCTGTGTCCATAGCACGCGTAACAGAGGTATCAAAACCAAAGGTGTAATCCGTAGATGACAAATCATTATCCATAGTCTTTGGCACACCTACAACTTTTATCCCTTCTTTGAATAATTTATTAGCCACTCCTAGAGTATCTTCACCGCCCATAACTACCAGAGCGTCAATTTTCAGCTTTTTTAGGTTTTCTTTGACCTTATCTACCCCGCCTTCAATCTTGTAGGGATTGGTCCTTGATGTGCCCAGGATTGTGCCTCCTCTGTCTATTATCTCTTCCACTTCTTTTAAGCCCAAAGGCTGTGTCATTCCGTTAAGGAGTCCTTTCCATCCTTCCTGAATACCGATGGTCTCAAAACCATGGTCAATTGACCGCATAATACAACCCCTGATAGCCGGATTCAATCCGGGACAGTCTCCGCCACCTGTTAGTACTGCCATTTTTGTCATTCTTACTTCCTCCCTAATTAGTATTAATTTCTTACGATAAACCGCCTATCATCTGGTCCAAAGCTGCTCCTGAAGGAACCATTGGAAATACATTCTCTTCTTCTTCCACCTGAAAATCCAGAACAACCGGACCCTTAATACTTAAAGCCTTCTTTAAGGCTGGAACAACCTCTTCTTTTTTGGTTACTCTGATACCTTTAGCACCATATGCCTCAGCAACTTTAACAAAATCCGGGTTCCCTGTAAGCGGAGTCGCCGAATACCTCTTTTTATAGAACAGTTCCTGCCACTGACGAACCATTCCCAGATACCCATTGTTTAAGATTGCAATTTTAACAGGTACTTTATTCTTTACAGCTGTTGCTAATTCCTGGATGTTCATCTGGAAGCTCCCGTCTCCCGCAATATCAAAAACTATCTTTTTCGGCATCCCGAATTGGGCTCCTATTGCAGCAGGAAAACCATACCCCATAGTACCAAGACCACCTGAAGAAAGGAATGTGCGCGGCTTAGTGTACGTATAATAATGTTGAGCCCACATCTGATTTTGCCCCACTTCTGTAGCGATGATAGCTTCGCCTTTTGTAACTTTGTTAATTTGTTCAACCACGTATTGCGGTTGAAGCTTATTTGATTTTTTATAGGTAAGAGGATATTGCTTCTTCCAATCGGAAATTTTCTTATGCCAATCTTTTATATCCTTTTTCTTTACTATCTTATTTAATTCCTGAAGTATCTGTTTAGCATCACCCACTACAGGAATATCCACCACCACATTCTTGGAAATGGAGGCAGGGTCAATGTCGATATGAATTATCTTCGCATTAGGAGCAAAAGCAGATATCTTGCCGGTTATCCTGTCATCAAAACGTGCTCCTACGGTGATAATAAGATCTGACTCCTGAATAGCATAATTTGCATAATATGTTCCGTGCATTCCCAACATTCCCAGAGATAAAGGATGATTGCTTGGAAAAGCACCTACGCCCATAAGCGTTATAGTTACAGGAATATTGGTTGCTTGGGCAAGTTGTCTTAATTCTCCTGATGCATCAGCCGTAATTACCCCTCCACCTGCATAAATAATAGGTTGGGTTGCCTTAGCAATTAATTGGGCAGCTTTTTTAATCTGTCCCGGATGTCCTTTGTAATTGGGTTTATACCCTCTTATTGCGGCTTCTTTAGGATAAACGAATTCTGTTGCTGCCCGCTGTACATCAACAGGTAAATCAACCAAAACAGGACCAGGTCTGCCTGTTCTTGCTATATAGAAAGCCTCTTTTATAATCCTTGTTAAATCCTTTACGTCTTTTACAAGGTAATTGTGTTTTGTAACAGGACGCGTTATCCCGGTAGTATCAGCTTCCTGGAAGGCATCGTTCCCGATTAGATGAGTAGCTACCTGACCGGTAAAAGCCACCATCGGAATGGAATCCATAGCTGCTGTTGCTAAACCCGTAGTTAAGTTAGTTGCCCC
>DAOVJB010000113.1 GCA_030673425.1 Elusimicrobiota bacterium
AGAATAAAGATAAAAATTACTTAATTTTTTAAGCTCTTTTATTCCCATGTACCTATATATTCACAACATTCGTCTCCCCGGAATATACACTTAGTATGGACAATACTGACATTCTTCGCCCCTGTCATCTCCATTGTCCTTTCAAAAAAACCCAGGGTATGATTACAGTTAGCTTCGTTACCTCCTTGATGACCGATAATTCTTGCTATAGCAGAATTAGGACCTGTTTTTTCTATTTGCAATTCACCCGTGTCATCAAAATCCTTCCATAGTTCAGAGGCTCTATCTAAAACTTTCATAGGTGAGGCCAGACGTATAACTACTTTATAAAATTTTGACAAAGCATGTTCGGCTACAAACCGCCCTGCTTCTCTGGAGAGGTTATGTTTCTTTTTTCCTAATACTTTCTCCGTTGCATCCAAAAAATTACTGAATGTTTTTGTCGGCCGCCAGGATACCGGTAAAATCTTCTCAGAAAGAATCATTCTGTCACCGTCGCTTAAAGCATCCAGCACCCGCTTAAAACCTTCCTCGCCGTAATTCTCTCTTACAAATTCAATAGCATAATTAAATGATAGACCTTTTGTCTTGGCCATATATACCCTCTCAAACACCTGTTCTAAAAGAGAATATTATCAAGCAGGAACCTTGGGCAGTTGTGATAATGCTTCATCTATCTTTTTCTTCGGATACTCATAATCCTTAAGCTTACCTGATAGATATGCATCATAAGCAGCCATATCGACAAACCCGTGTCCACTATGAGCTAACAAGATAGTTTTTGATTCGCCTGATTCCTTACACTTAAGAGCCTCATCAATAACTACCTTAATCGCATGATTCGGTTCCGGAGCACTGATAATGCCTTCAGTGCGGGCAAAAGTTACTCCTGCCTTAAAGGTAGCAAGCTGGTGCTCGGCTCTTGCTTCAACCAGCCCTAATTTATAGAGGTGACAGATAATCGGTGCCATTCCATGATACCTGAGACCTCCGGCATGAACAGGAGGAGGAATAAAACCGTGTCCGAGTGTGTACATCTTGAGTAAAGGCGTCATCCCCGCTTCGTCACCGAAGTCGTATGCATACGGTCCTTTTGTTATAGTCGGACAACTTGCCGGTTCTACATTGATAACGCGAAGATCAGGTTTCGTACCATCTATTTTATCTTTTACAAAAGGTAAAAACAGTCCGGCAAAGTTTGAGCCTCCGCCAATACAACCTACAATAATATCAGGATATGCATCTATCTTCTCCATAACCTTCTTTGTCTCTAAACCATTAATTGTCTGATGCAACAGTACATGGTTAAGAACACTTCCAAGAGCATAGTGAGTATCATCACGAGATACAGCCTCTTCAACAGCCTCGCTTATAGCAAGCCCCAAACTACCGGGACACTCGGGATCTTTTGCGAGCATATCCCGTCCTGCCTTGGTCTCCTCGCTGGGACTGGGAACACACTTAGCTCCCCATGTCTCCATCATGACCCTGCGATAAGGTTTCTGGTCATAGCTGATTCTGACCATATATACCTTAATCTCAACACCAAAGCAGGCCCCGGCGAATGCAAGAGCACTCCCCCACTGACCGGCTCCTGTTTCAGTAGTGATGCGCTTTATTCCTTCTTTTTTATTATAATATGCCTGTGCTACAGCAGTGTTGGGCTTGTGGCTTCCCGGGGGACTTGTTCCTTCATATTTATAGAAAATCCTGGCTGGTGTATCCAGTGCTTTCTCCAGTCTGTATGCACGATGTAAAATAGTTGGTCTCCACATTTTGTAGATATCCTGCACTTCCTCTGGAATTTCAATGTAGCGCTCCGTACTCATTTCCTGCTTGATTAACTCCATCGGGAAAAGAGGTGCTAAATCCTGGGGGCCCAAAGGCTTTCCTGTACCCGGATGCAAAGGCGGTGGCAGAGGTTCAGGTAAATCTGCCAGAATATTGTACCACTTGGTAGGCATCTCACTTTCGTCAAGTAAAAATTTTGTTCTTTTTTCGTTCACATTGTCCTCCTTTGTTGTTATTTATTTAGAGAAGTCTTAAGTGTTTAATTAACTTTTTATTATATATTAATATATATATAATGTCAAGTAATTATATCCAGCCGACAACCGCTATTAGCTCCCCGACAAAATGGGTTGCAATAATAACAAAAACGGCGATTACGATATGTTCTATGATAACCTTCCATGGTTTTACTTTTTTATCCCTGGCTATATAAAAACTGAAAAGACTCAACAGCAACAAACCCCATCCTATACTCACAATAATTGCCGTTGAGAGCTTAAACAACAGTACCGGTATAAGAAACGTTAAAGTAAAAATGAACTTATACAAAAATGTTGAAAGTGTTGCTTCCCATATCTCTTTCTCGGTATGTACGTTCTCCGACTCCTCTGAAAGATGTATCCCGAGCGCGTCGGAAAATGAGTCTGCTATAGCTATGGTAATTATGCCTCCCATAACTACCATCATAGAGCCTGTCCCGGAATGCAGACCCACCATCAGCCCCAGTGTAGTGATTATTGCTGAGGTCGAACCGAAACTGAATCCTATTTTATACGAATGTCTCATTATAATACCCTCAATTATGGGTTAATCAGCTTTTTCTTAAAGAAAAGCCAATTTTTACCAGACCCTTTTAATTTTATAAGGCAATACAATCCTTTTAATTTCCTGCCTTCTAATTCAACAATTATTTCTTTCTCATCAAACTTTACAGGTACATAGCTTCCTTTATCCCATATCTGGACCTGACCGGCACCGTATAAACCCTTGGCTATCTCGCCTTCAAAATCCGCATATTCTAAATCATGGTCCTCCACCTGGATAGCCAGGCGTTTTATTCCCTCTTCCATGGGTGGTTCTTTCGGAACAGCCCAGCTTTTAAGCACTCCGTCCTTTTCAAGACGCAGGTCATAATGAAGGTGCGTGGCTTTATGCTTCTGAATTACAAAAATGAGCTTTTTTTCTTTTCTGGTTTTTTTATCAGGCATAAAAAGTCTTTCTTGAGGAACAGAATTTTCGCAGGATACATTCCAGGCATCTCGGTTTTCTCGCATCACAGATTTTCCTGCCATGCTCAATTAAAAGATAATTGAAGTTTCCCCATTCTTTGCGTGGCAGAAGTTTCATTAAATCCTGCTCAATCTTAACAGGGTCTTTGTTTTTACTGAAGCCCAGCCGCTGGCTTAATCTCCCGACGTGAGTATCAACCGCTATTCCTTCTACCTTACCAAACCCGTTAAAAAGAACAATATTGGCTGTCTTTCTTGCCACGCCCGGCAGCTGCATCAATTTATCCATTGTATCAGGGACTGTTCCGCCAAAATCTTTTATTATTTTCCTTGCTGCATTTATTATGTTCTTTGCCTTGTTGCGGTAAAATCCCGTGGAGCGGATTTCATTCTCGAATGTTTTTCTATCCGCCTTTGCATAATCCTGAACGTTTCTGTATTTCTTAAAAAGGGTCTTAGTAACAATATTTACCCTTTTATCGGTACACTGCGCGGAGAGAATGGTGGAAACTAATATCTCAAGAGGGTTGCTGAAATGTAACGCGATTTTTGCATGCGTGTATTCTTTCCTCAGGAGCTTTAATATTTTATCTATGTTTTTTTTACACATAATCGTTTCAAGTTTTTCTCTATTTCTTCCCTCTTTATTCTATACGATTTTAATAATTCGTTAATTTTATTCATTATCTTAAATAAATCTCTTGAAAAAAACTTAATTATATTATATTATGTATAACATATTATGAAACATAACACAATAACAATTAAATTCTGCGGCGGTGTCGGAACAGTAACGGGTTCCATGCATCTGATATCAACCGATAGGGCTAACATCCTGATAGATGCAGGCCTTTTCCAGGGCCGTCGAGACGAATTCTATGCCGTAAATTCCGATTTTTCATTTAATCCATCAGGTCTTGATGCCTGCATACTTTCTCACGCCCATATCGACCACTGCGGGAATTTTCCTAACCTGGTGAGAAAAGGATTTAGAGCTAAAGCATACCTCACGCCTTCAACGAGAGACCTGTTGAGGTATATGCTACCTGACAGCGGCCATATACAGGAAGAAGATATTAAATACGTGAATAAAATAAATAAAAGAAGAGGACTTCCTCCAAGAAAACCTCTTTATACAAGAGAGGACGCTGAAAAATCCCTGAAATACTTAAGAGCGCTTAAATATCACGAAAAAGCAAAGCTTGCGGAAGATATCGAGCTCACTCTCTTCGATGCAGGACACATACTCGGTTCATCCATCCCCACCATTGACATCCAAACCCCTAAGGGTACCACAAGAATTGCCTACGCGGTTGACCTGGGAAGGGCTAATTTGCCTTACCTGAGAGACCCTGAAACACCTAAAGATGTGGATTATCTTATCATTGAAAGTACCTACGGTGCAAGAACGCATTCACATATAAAAAGTGCGGAAGATGAACTCCTTAAGGCTATAAGAAAAACAGTAAAACGCGGCGGAAAAATCATTATCCCTTCTTTCGCGCTTGAAAGAGCACAGGAAATCCTCTATTTTCTTTTCAGGCTGTTCAGGAGTAAAAAACTGAAAGATCTGCCCGTATATGTAGATAGTCCCCTTGCCGTAAATATCACCAGGGTCTTCAGGGATAACTGGGAATATTTTGATAAGGAAACCCGCGACCTTTACAGGAAACACCTTGACCCGCTTCGTCATAAAAATATACAGTACCTAAGGAACGTGGAAAAATCGAAGAGCTTGAATAACAAAACAGGTCCGATGATTATAATATCCGCATCGGGAACATGCGAAAACGGGAGAATCCAGCACCACTTAAAAAACAATATAGAAAACCCGCGCAATAC
>DAOVJB010000002.1 GCA_030673425.1 Elusimicrobiota bacterium
AAAAGAGTGGGATTTCAAGCCGAGGGTAAAAGAAGGGGAAGAAGTTACCCCAGGAGATATTTTAGGAGCGGTGCAGGAAACAGAAATAATCGAGCACCGCATCCTCGTTCCTCTTGGAATTGAGGGAAAGGTAAAAGAAATAAGAGAAGGCAAAGTAAAGGTTGAGGACACAATTGCTCTCATTGAAACCCGGGAAGGCGAAGAAAAGAAAATCTCCATGCTTCAGAGGTGGCCGGTACGTCAGGGTCGTCCTTATAGGGAAAAATTATCTCCCCGGATACCTCTGGTCACTGGGCAGCGTGTTATAGATACTTTCTTCCCGATAGCAAAAGGTGGTACTGCCTGCATTCCGGGACCTTTTGGGAGCGGAAAAACAATTGTTCTTCACCAACTTGCTAAGTGGTCAGACGCAGATATTATTGTTTACGTTGGATGTGGAGAAAGAGGCAATGAGATGACCGATGTCTTGCTGGAATTTCCTGCATTAAAGGATCCCAAGAGCGGAGAATCTTTAATTAAAAGGACAGTTTTAATAGCTAATACATCAAATATGCCTGTTGCTGCTCGTGAGGCTTCTATTTATACGGGTATTACTATAGCTGAATATTACCGTGATATGGGTTATAATGTGGCATTAATGGCAGACTCTACCAGTCGCTGGGCAGAAGCACTAAGGGAAATGTCTGGAAGGTTAGAGGAGATGCCCGGGGAAGAGGGATATCCTGCTTATATGGGTACGAGAATCGCTGAGTTTTATGAACGTGCAGGCTATGTTAAATGTCTTGGTAATCATAAGATAGAAGGAACTCTTTCTATAATGGGGGCTGTTTCCCCTCCAGGAGGAGATTTGTCTGACCCTGTAGTGCAGGTTACGTTACGCATGGTTCAGGTATTTTGGGGTCTTGAAGACAGATTGGCCTATATGCGCCATTTTCCTGCTATAAATTGGCTCAGAAGTTATTCTCTTTATTTAGCAGGTTTAAGAGAATTTATGACTCAGAGTATTGCCAAAAATTTCATGGATTTAAGAAATGAAGCAATGAGAATTTTACAGGAAGAAGCATCTCTTGAAGAAATTGTCAGATTAGTTGGACTAGAATCACTCTCACCACAGGAGAAGTTAGTTTTAGAGAGTGCCAAGTCCATAAGAGAAGATTTTCTCCATCAGCATGCATTTGATGATGTGGATACCTATACTTCTCTTAAGAAACAATATAGGATGATTAAAATAGTAATTATGTTTCATGAATGCTGCAAGAAAGCTTTAGAGGATGGAATTGTGTTTGAGGATTTAATGGCTCTTAAGATTAGAGAAAAAATTGCCAAGGTGAAATTTATTGATGAAAAAAACATGGACGAATTTGATATGACAGAAAAAGAATTAAATGATCAAATAAGTCAGATAGATAAAAAAACAGTCAGAATAAAAACTTGAGGAGTTTTAGTTATGTATAAAGAATATTTAACCGTAACGAATATTGCAGGACCTCTTATATTAGTGGAAGAGACTGAAGGGGTAGAATACGGCGGTATAGCAGAAATAGAGCTGGCTTCAGGAGAGGTTCGCAGGGGGAAGGTTTTAGAGGTAGACCGTGATAAAGTGCTTGTTCAGTTATTCGAGGGAACGACAGGTCTGAATGTAACTTCCAGCAGAGTTCGTTTTTTGGGTAGAGGAATCGAACTTGCAGTTTCACCGGATATGCTGGGAAGGATATTTGATGGTTTGGGTAATCCGATTGATAAAGGCCCCCGTATAATCCCGGATAAGAAAATTGACATAAATGGTAATCCTATCAATCCTTATGCCCGTGATTATCCTTCAGAGTTTATTCAAACGGGTATCTCTGCCATTGATGGTATGAATACTTTAGTAAGGGGTCAAAAGTTACCGATCTTTTCTGGTTCAGGTTTGCCTCATGCACGTTTAGCAGCACAGATTGCAAGACAATCAAAAGTTTTAGGGAAAGAAGAAAAATTTGCTGTAGTATTTGCCGCCATGGGAATAACCTTTGAGGAAGCAAACTATTTTATAAGCGATTTTAAGAAAACAGGTGCTATAGAAAAAGCAGTACTTTTTATCAATCTTGCTGACAATCCTGCTATAGAGAGGATAGCTACACCCAGGATGGCTTTGACCGCTGCTGAATATTTAGCTTTTGAGCAAGGTATGCATGTTCTGGTGATACTCTCTGATATGACAAATTACGCAGAAGCCTTAAGGGAGATTTCAGCAGCAAGAAAAGAAGTTCCTGGAAGAAGAGGATATCCGGGATATCTGTATACTGACCTAGCTGCTATTTTTGAAAGAGCGGGTAGGATTAAAGGTAAGAAAGGGTCAATTACTCAGATTCCTATTCTTACTATGCCTGAGGATGATAAAACACATCCCATACCCGATCTTACCGGATATATTACAGAAGGGCAGATCATCCTTTCTCGCCAGCTGCACCGCAAGGGGATTTATCCGCCTATTGATGTATTGCCTTCCCTTTCCAGGTTGAAAGAAAAAGGAATAGGAGCGACTAAGACGCGTGAAGATCATGGCAATGTTACCAGCCAACTATTTGCTGCTTATGCCAGAGGCAAAGAGGTGAAAGAATTAGAGGTTATATTAGGAGAAGCTGCTCTTTCAGAAGTTGATAAATTATTTTCCAGGTTTGCAGATAACTATGAATCTGAGTTTGTCAGGCAACGGGATGATGAGGAGAGAAGCCTTAGTGAGACATTGGATATAGGATGGGAACTATTAAGTAAATTGCCACGTGCAGAATTAAAACGCGTAAAAGATAAAGAGATAGAAAAATACATGAAAAAAGAAAATAATAAGTAAGATGTGGAGTAGATATGCGTTTAGCTGTTAATCCCACGCGTATGGAGTTGTTAAAATTAAAAAGAAGAATCGGTTTAGCCCGCAGAGGTCATAAATTGCTTAAGAGTAAACTGGACGAGCTTTTTCAGCGATTTTTTCCTTTAGTGCAGGAAACAAAGCAATTAAGAGACAATGTTGAACTGGGGATTAATACTGCTTTTGGAAATTTTATCTTGGCTCGTTCTTCAATGTCCAGGGAGTCTATTAGTGAAGCAATAATGTACACGCAATTTCGTGTTAGAGTACAGACCGCCTTAGACGTGATAATGAACTTGCGCGTACCTAATTTTAAGTTAAATTATGAAGGTGATATTCTTTCATATGGTTTTGTAGATACTTCTTCTCAGTTGGATGAAGCTCTTTATAATTACCTGGATGTTTTACCTATGATGGTTAAATTAGCTGAGTTAGAGAAAACCTTGGAAATGATTGCTTATGAGATAGAACGTACAAGACGGCGGGTTAATGCTTTAGAGTATATACTTATACCTAACATGGTAGAGACCATAAGATATATAAGTCAGAAACTTAATGAAATAGCGAGGGGAAATCTTACGCGCTTAATGAAAATAAAAGATATAGTAAGAGCACATTGAGGAATTAAAAATTAAAAATGAAGAGTTAAAAAGTAGTTGAAAGAATTAAAGGAAAAATTGTGAGTTTATATATTGTCTCTACTCCTATTGGTAATTTGGAAGATATAAGTCTGCGCGCTTTAAGGATATTAAAAGAGGTTGATTTAATCGCATGTGAAGATACACGCAGGACAAGAAAATTATTAACCTATTATAACATCCATACACCTTTGACCAGTTATTACCAGCATAATAGGGTGAGAAAGACCCAGGTTCTATCTAAGCTCTTAAAAGAAGGTAAGAAGATTGCCCTGGTTAGTGATGCCGGTACCCCTGGAATTTCTGATCCTGGTTTTCTCATTATTGACCGTGCAATAAGTGAAGGTTTTGAGGTAGTACCTGTCCCTGGTCCTTCAGCTTTGATTACGGCAATAGTTGTATCGGGACTTCCTACGAACGGATTTGTTTTTTTGGGCTTTTTACCACGTAAAAAAGGCAAAATAAGAAAAGAGCTTGAAAAAGCAGGTCTATTGGGCAAAACCGTGGTTTTTTATGAATCTCCTTTTCGTATTCAGAATACCTTGGATATTGTTCATGAAGTGTTAGGTAACTGCAGGGTTGTCGTGGCGCGGGAACTCACTAAGAAGTTTGAAGAAATAATAAGAGGAAATCTGGAGGATGTTATTACTGAGCTGAAGGGTAGGAAAATCAAGGGGGAACTAGTAATTATGACTTTTTGATGCTGGTTTAAAGATATTGAAAAACTAGTTTACATTAGATTGAAATTTATGGTATAAGTATAAGACTTATGTAGAAAACTTCACGATTTACTATCTTTATATATTATATATGTTAATAGTAGATAGACAAGGAGATATTAAGATATGGCAAGGTATTTGTTAAAAGTGTTTTTCTTGTGTATTGTTTTATTTACTTTAATCTGTTCTCTAACAGGGCATACTTTATATGCTCAGGAAGAACAGGAGGTTAAGGTAATAAAGGTTAAAATCGAGGGTCTTAAAAATGTCCCGAAGAGAGACATAAAAGGGGTCATAAAGACTAAAAAAGGGAAAGAATTCGACTCCGAGGTATTAGACGAAGACCTGCAAAGTATTTATAATCTGGCTCTCTTTAGTAACGTGGAGGTTGATGTAAAGGATGTAGAAGAAGGTGTTGAGGTAACCTTTATAGTAGAAGAAAAACCGATAATTAAAAAGGTTGATTTTAGAGGAAATGAACATATAAGCAGAAGGTTGCTTAGAGATGAAATTTCCCTGAAAAAACGCGGAGCTTTTGATAAAGGAGTAATGAAGGACGACAGGATAAAAATAACCTCTTTATATAAAGATAAAGGATACGCAAATGTCCGGGTGGAAGCTTATCCGACTATAGATGAAAAAACAGAACAGGTTAAGGTTGTGTTTTTTATCATGGAAGGGAAAAAGGTTACTATAGGCAGCGTTGATATTATTGGGGTCCAAGCTTTTAAGAAGAAGAAAGTGTTCAAGCTTCTAAAGAAGACCAAGCGTAAGAAGGTCTTTAAGGAAGATCTTTTTCAGGAAGATTTAGATAGAATAATAACTTTGTATCGGAATCACGGGTATCTTGAGGTTGAGATTCTAGAGCCGGAGATTACCTATACCGATGAAGAAAGCAAAGTGAATATACTGTTGAATATAGCAGAAGGGGTCAAATATAATGTAGGTAATATAAATTTTATGGGGAATATTATTCTGACAGATAAAGAACTAAGAGATACTTTAGAGTTGAAAGAAAACGAGGTGTATAATCAAGAAAAATTTGATGAAACCAGACAGAATATCGAATCGGTTTATGCTGAAAAAGGCTATGTTTTTATGAGGGTACAAGCCGAAACGCAAACAAATGCCGAGACCAAGATTGTTGATATTAGTTTTGATATTACAGAAGGGCCTCTTGTATATGTAGGGAAGATATTTATAACAGGAAATGATAGGACAAAAGATTATGTGATTAGGCGTGAGATATTATTAAAAGAAGGTGATCCCTTCAATAGGACAAGGATACAGCGCAGCCAGCAGAAAATATATAATCTGGGTTATTTTAAGGAGGTCAACCTAAGCCCTCGTCCTTCAGGAAAGGACCAGCTTGACTTGATTTTTGAGCTAGAGGAACAGCAGACAAACACAATTAGTGCGGGAGTTGGATATAGTAGTGTTGATAAGCTATTAGGAACAGTTGAATTAGGGATTAATAATTTGTTTGGCAGAGGGCAGAGGCTGAGTTTACTTTATGAGATAGGTCTTATGAAAAAGTATTATGAAATTGATTTTACCGAGCCATGGTTATTTGGGAGACCCTATTCTTTTGGAATAGGCATATACGATAAAATAAGAATGAAAGATTATGAGTATACCATTAATGGTGAAGAAAAGACAGATAGATATAAAGAAGAGAGAAAAGGAGGTAGTATACGGTTAGGCCATCGTTTTAAGGATTTTTATACCGTTCGTTTTGCTTATAAATATGAAGACGTAGCTATCTTTGATGCTAATGAGGATAATGAGACCCTGAAAATCAAGCAGGATTCCGGCTGGGAAAACACCAGCAGCCTTACCACCACTTTTATCAGGGATAACCGTGATAATATTTTCGATGCCTCAAGAGGTTCCCGACATAGTATTTCTACTGAGGTAGCTGGAGGAATTTTTGGAGGGAATCATCACTTTACCAAGTATATTGGTGAAACGAGTTGGTATTTTCCGACTATAGGAAGGCTCGTTCTGGCATTACATGCACAGGCCGGGATTGTAGACCATTTCGGACTTTCTAACGAGGTACCTATCTATGAGAAATTTTTTGTTGGAGGGGCAGAGACTATTCGTGGTTATAGTTATTATGGGGAAATTGGACCTTCTGATGGCGCTAAAAGTATGTTAGTCATCAATATCGAGTATAAACTTAGTATTCCGGAAACACCAATTCAGTTTGCAATTTTCTATGATGCAGGTAATGCCTGGGGAACCATCAACCATCCTTCTTACGATTTAAAAGAAGGCATCGGAGCCGGTATTCGTTTTCTGACTCCTGTCTTCCCTATACGTTTAGATTATGGTTATGGTCTGCAGCATAAACCAGGGGAAGAAAAGGGGCGATGGTATTTTACTATTGGGCAGATATTTTAAGTTAACAAAGACACATTATACGAGGAGGGTAAAATGAAAAAATTCATTGCTATCGTTATTATTACCGGATTGACTCTTGCAACTTGTTTAAGTTTAATGGCTCAAGACCGTAGTATGCCAGAGGAGGAAGCTATAGGCAGTTCCTCTGAAGTAACTGTTGGTGCATTAGGACAAACCACACATCAAAATGTGGTTGGATCACCAAAGATAGGATATGTGGATGTAGCCAGGGTTTTCGATGAATATTCACGCACTAAGAAAGCTAAAGCGGACTTAGATAAAGAAATAAAATTAAAACAGCAAACTATCAGAGACATGGAGAAAGAGCTGAGGAAATTACGCAAGGAATTCGAGAGTCAAAAAGAGGATCTCACTGAGGAAGAGATAAGAAAAAAGGAAAGATTGATAGAAGAAAAATCTAATGGTATACAAATATTTACTGATGCGGCAGAAGCTGAGTTATCTGAGAAAGAAGCAAAATTAACCGAGGAAATAGTAGGTGAGATTTACGATGCAATTTATTCGTTGGGTAAAGAAGAAAACTTCAGTCTAATTGTAGATAAAAGCAATGTTATTTATGGGGATATAACCTTAGACTTGACTGATAGGCTGATTAAAAAGTTAGAGGCTCAGAAATAGAATTTATTGGAGCAATAAGTTTATGAAAAAGACCTTGAGGGAATTAGCTGATTTTGTTGAAGGGGATTTGCTGGGTGAGGATAGTGTCGAGATTAGAGGCGTAGCAGGTATCCGTGAGGCTAAAGCAGGAGATATAACTTTTCTTGCTAATCTTAAATATGTATCCAAGATTGATACGACTTCCGCTTCTGCTATAGTAGTGCCGTTAGAAGTTAGTGACATTAATAAGCCAGCTATTAGAGTAAAAGATCCATATCTATCTTTTGCTAAGATAATGACTTTGTTTGTTCGTGATGAAATTGGGTTACCTTCAGGTATACATGAAACTGCTGTTGTAGGTAAAAACGTTGAACTTGCTAAAGGCGTAAGTATAGGTGCGTATTCAGTTATAGGCGATGAGGTTAGTATAGGAGAAAACACCGTTATATATCCCCATGTCTATGTTGGAGATAAAACTAAGATTGGAAGCAATAGTCTCATTTATCCTATGGTTTCTATTAGAGAAAGAATAGAAGTAGGGAGTAGTGTTATTATTCATTCAGGAGTTGTAATAGGCAGTGATGGTTTTGGCTTCGCAGGAACTCCTGAAGGGCAGAATTTCAAGATTCCCCAGTTAGGAACCGTTGTTGTTGGTGATGACGTTGAAATAGGTGCTAATGTCACTATTGACAGGGGAACAATGGGGGCTACAAAAATAGGGAAGGGTACCAAGATAGATAATTTAGTACAGATTGCTCATAATGTCCAAATAGGGGAGAACTGTCTGATTCTAGGTCAATCCGGGATATCAGGAAGCACCAAGATTGGCAACAATGTTATTATTGCAGGCCAGGCAGGAATAACGGGACATATTAGTATAGGCGATAAAGCTAAGATTGGGGCACAAGCCGGCGTTACAAAGTCTGTTAGTTCAGGAGAATCTGTTTCTGGATATCCTGCACGTCCACATAGAGAGGCTTTAAGGATAGAGGCAAATATCCACAAATTACCAGATTTGATTAAGAAAATTCAAACATTAGAGGATAAAATAAAAAGACTCCAAGAGCAAAAAGCAAAGGAATAATATAGAGGGGGAATTATTAATATGGAATTTCAGCGCACCATTGCTAAACCTATCACTTATTCAGGTATCGGGGTACATACTGGAAACCTGACCTCCATAACTTTTAAGCCGTCTGAAATTAATACAGGTGTCAAATTTGTCCGTGTGGATCTTCCCGGTTCCCCGGTAATAGAAGCTAATATTGACCATGTAGTCAGTGTAGAAAGAGGAACTACTATAAGTGACGGCAAGGTAAAAATTCATACTACAGAACATATTCTTTCGGCATTATGCGGTTTAGGGATTGATAATATAATTGTAGAAATGAATGCTAACGAACCTCCTGTGCTTGACGGAAGTGCCTTACAGATTGTTGAGGAACTTAAGGAGGCTGGAATTGTTGAACAGAAAGCTCCTAAAAATTACATTGTTTTAGATGAACCCATACAACTTTTTGAAGACGGAGTACAATTAATTGTATTGCCTGATACGAAATTTAAGATCAGCTGTACGATTAAATACCAGCATCCTGTCTTAAAAACTCAATATAACTCGTTTGTAATCAATACAGAAACCTTTGAAAAAGAGATTGCTCCTGCGCGAACGTACTGTTTTGACTATGAAATCGAAACATTAAAGAAAAGAGGACTGGCTAAAGGCGGAAGTTTGGATAATGCAATAGTAATCGGCGAGAAAGGTGTACATAATACAAATCTGAGGTTTGATGATGAGTTTGTTCGTCATAAGATTTTAGACCTTATGGGAGATTTATATTTATTAGGAAGGCCTATTAAAGCGCATGTTATTGGTATTAAATGTGGCCATCCTTCTAATATAAAATTAGCCAGAAAAATTAAAGAGGTTATTTTAAGAAAGCAGAAATCAGTTTCTGATAAGAAGAAACCTACCGAAATAGAACAATTAGACCCCAGCAAGGTATTGAATATTGAGGATATACAAAAAGTGCTACCTCACCGCTATCCTTTTCTATTTGTAGATAAAATTATAATCGTTGAGGAAGAAAAAATGGCCGTCGGTATTAAAAACTTAACAGTAAATGAAAACATTTTTAACGGACACTTTCCCGGTCATCCTATAATGCCCGGAGTGCTGATAGTAGAAGCGATGGCGCAGACTTCATGTGTTCTGGTGTTACGTAAACCGGAATTATCTAATAAATTGGCATATTTTATGCTTATTGAAAATGTTAAATTTAGAAAACCAGTTTTTCCGGGAGATCAGTTGAGATTAGAAGTGGAGCTGGTAAAAGCAAAAAGCAGAACGGGGAAAGTTCAGGGGAAAGCTTTTGTTGAGGATAAATTAGTTGCAGAAGCAGAATTCACTTTTTCCCTGGTTGATAGATAAGAATTAATATTCGATATAGGAGGTTAGCGAAAGTATAGTGAAAATTCATAAGACAGCTTTAATTCATCCTGACGCAATAATTGGCAATGATGTAGAAATTGGGGCTTATACCATTATTGATAAAGATGTAACTATAGGAAATGAGACAATAATAGGTCCCAGGGTTATTATTGAAGGTACGGCCGATATCGGCAAGAATTGCAAGATTTATACAGGAGCGATAATAGGAAACCCTCCTCAGGATCTAAAGTATAAAGGGGAACCGACCAAAGTATTTATTGGGGACAACAATATTATCAGAGAATATGTGACTATAAATAGAGCTACTATTGCTACAGGAGAAACAAAAATAGGGAATAATAATTTAATTATGGCTTATGCTCATATAGCTCATGATTGCACCATAGGTAATGGCACAATTTTGGCTAATGTAGCCACTTTAGCCGGTCATGTAGTCATTGAAGATAAGGCCATTGTGGGGGGATTGACACCTGTGCATCAGTTTGTGCGTATTGGTACCTTGGCTATTGTTGGAGGGAGTTCAAGAACAACCAAAGATATTCCACCATATTGTAAGGCTGCTGGTTCACCTATCAGGATGTTTGGACTGAATAGTGTTGCTTTACAACGCAGTAATTTTTCGGAAGAAGTAAAAATGCAGTTAAAAAGAGTATATAAAATAGTTTTTAGATCAAGATTAAATACAACACAAGCAATAGCAGAGTTAGAAAAAGAATCTAACTTATGTGATGAAGCCAGGCATTTTATAGCATTCATTAAAGAGTCTGAAAGGGGAATTTGCAAGGAATAGGAACAAGAGGGTTTCACTATGGATGAGAATATAAATACAGGAAAGATTGGTTTAATTGCGGGGAATGGTGAGTTCCCCTTATTTTTTGCACGTTTTGCACGAGAACAAGGCAAAAAAATAATTGCTGTTGCTTTAAGAGAAGAAACAACGCCTTTACTAGAGCAAGAGGTGGATAAACTATATTGGTTGCATCTTGGGCAACTAAAAAAATTGATTGAGATTTTCAAAAAAGAAGATATAAAGACTGCAGTAATGGCAGGGCAGGTAAAACATTTCCGCTTGTTTGACTTGCTAAAGTTAGATTCCCGGGCAGTATCTCTTTTGTCAAAGTTAAAGGATAAAAGAGCTGATACTATTTTAGCAGGTGTAGCAGAAGAATTAACCAAGGAGGGAATACAGCTTATAGACTCAACAACTTTTCTTTCTTCATTCCTTCCCAAAAAGGGAATCCTGACTTTAACCAAGCCTACGAAACAACAATTGAAGGATATAAGTTTTGGATATAAGATAGCTAAAAGTATAGCAGGGTTAGATATAGGACAGACAGTAGTGGTCAAAGACAGGGCAGTTTTAGCTGTAGAGGCGATGGAAGGTACAGATGAGACAATAAAAAGGGGCGCAAAATTTGGTAGAGAGGACGTTGTAGTTGTTAAGGTAAGTAAACCCCGGCAGGATAGAAGGTTTGATATACCTATTATAGGTGAAAAAACAGTCTATGTGCTAAAAGAAGCTAAAGTAGGTGTTTTAGCGTTTAGTGCAGGGTCAACACTCCTGTTGGATAGAGAAAAGGTTATCAGGATGGCTAATGATGAGAAGATATGTTTGATAGCTGTAGGTGAGGATGTTATAGAAGGTAAACAGGCATGAACAAGTTAACAGGTGTAGAAAACAAAATTAAAGTGGCAGTAATAGGGGTTGGACAATTAGGACAACATCATGCACATGTTTATTCCAGGATGCCCGATGTAGAGCTGGTAGGGGTGGTTGATATAGATTACAGGAGAGCCAGGAAAATCGCCCGCCAATCTAATACAGGAGCATATAATGATTATAAAAGTATTTCAGGAGAAATTGATGCTGTAAATATAGCCGTTCCTACGAATTTGCACTTTCAGTTAGGGAAGTATTTCCTTGGGAGGGGAATTCATTGCTTGGTGGAAAAGCCAATAACCCCTTCGTTAGATGAGGCCGAGGAATTATTAGATATTGCCCGCAAGAAGCGAATTGTATTACAGGTCGGTCATGTTGAACGTTTTAATCCAGCCGTGATAGAAGCCCAGGGATATATCAAAGAACCTAAATTTATAGAGGCAAATCGTTTAGGTCCGTATTCTCCTCGTGTTGCTGATGTAAGCGTAGTGCTTGACCTAATGATTCATGATATAGATATTATTCTATATCTGGTTAAATCACGAATTGAAAACATAGATGCTATCGGGACTTCTGTTTTATCCAGTTCTGAGGATATTGCTAATGCAAGGATAAGATTTGCTAACGGTTGTGTGGCAAATATATCTGCAAGCAGGATTTCTTTAGAGAAGTTTCGCAAAATCAGGATTTTCCAGCAGCATAGTTACATATCTTTAGATTATGCCAAACCTGCTGTTAAGATATACACAAAGAAAAAAGAAATAATTAAGTCTCTTAAGGATATTAATATCAGGTATCCTAAATTGGGTAAGATTAATCCTTTAGAAGAGGAGATAAAACATTTTATAACCTGTATCAGGGAAAAAAGCAAGCCCTTGGTTTCCGGGGAACATGGAAAGAATGCATTAGAAGTCTGTTTAGAGATATTGAAGATAATAAGAACTCATAATGAACAGTAGAGAAGGTTTTATTATGTCCAAAAAATTATTAATAATTGCCGGAGATCCTTCAGGGGATAAACATGGGGCGGATTTGATCGAGGCTCTTTATGATGGGGCCAAAAGATTAAAGATAGATAGGAATAAATTGGAGTTATATGCCCTGGGTGGACCTAAGATAGAAAGTACAGGGATAAATTTCCTGTTTAATCTGGTAAATCTTTCTATTATTGGTTTTTCCGAGGCGGTTAAGAAATATTTTGTTTTCCGGAATGTTTTTAAGAAAATAGTAGAGCCGTTCTTAAAAGAGAAAAGACCTGACGGTGTGATTTTAATTGATTCTTACGCCTTTAATATTCATGTTGCAGAGTTAGCTAAACAGCTCAATATCCCTGTTATTTATTATGTAAGTCCTCAGGTGTGGGCTTCACGGCCTGGAAGAATTAAGAAGCTGGTCAGGTATGTTGACAAGATGCTTGTAATATTTCCTTTTGAAGAAGAAATATATAGAAAAACCGGTCTTGATGTAACTTTTATAGGGCATCCTTTCCTGGATACCGCTCAATCCGTTAAAGGTCAAAAAAAAGTTATAGACCAATTAGGCTTGGTCCCCGAACATCCAATAATAGGTATTTTACCAGGAAGCAGAATACAGGAAATAGAGCAGCTTTTACCGGTTATGTTACAAACGGCAAAGAAAATAACAAAGCAGTTTCCTGATGCGCAGTTTATATTGCCGTTATCTATGAATATATCTCCTGACTACGTTAGAACATATATTAATAAATTCATTGTTGCCGAAGAAGACTCCTCTATGGTTCCTAAATTAAAAATTATCAGGGACCATGATTACCATGCTAGAAGTATTATGACAATGGCTCTTGTAGCTTCTGGTTCGGCTACGCTGGAGAATGCCTGTCTTGGTATTCCGATGATAATTTTGTATAGAGTCTCTTCTATTTCTTACCTGTTAGCAAAGATGCTTGTAAAAGTCCGGTGGATTGGCATGGCTAACATAATTGCCGGCAGGAAAATTGTTCCTGAGTTTATTCAGTATAGTGCTACAGCCGATAACGTGGGTAAAAAAGCCATAGAATGGATGCTCAATCCTGATAAGTTGAAACAGATTAGGGAAGAACTGGCCAAAGTTAAGGAAAAACTCGGTACAGCAGGTGCATCACAAAGAGCAGCGGATATAATTTTAGGAATAATATTAAAAAGAAAATAGAGATTATATCAGGAGGATAACTTGTATAAACGCCTAATAAGATATATTAAACCTTACTCTACAAGGTTCATCCAGGCATTAATATGTATGGTTTTTGTAGGGGGATTCACAGGTCTTTCTATGTATATTTTAAAAGACGTGATTGATAAAGTCTTTATTCCTCCCTATAATCCAAAAATGCTTTCTATAGTAGTAGTAATAGTACCCTTGATTTTCCTTTTTAAGGGACTGTTTGGTTATGCTCAAGGGTATCTTATGTATTACATTGGTCAAAGAGTAGTAATGGATCTGCGAAACGAACTTTATGAGCATCTGCAACATTTATCCTTGGATTTCTATACAAGGAAATCCACAGGTAATATTATGTCCCGTCTAACTAATGATATAGTGGCAATTCAGGACGGTGTTACCAAGGTTCCCATGTATGTGATTCGGGACGGATTTACTGCTTTAGTGTTGATGGGTTTACTTTTTTACCTGCATCCGAAATTTGCTTTAATTGTTGTTTTTGCTTTTCCCTTGGCCAGTATTCCTATAATCCGTTTTGGAAAAAAATTAAGAAGAGTGGGACGAGAAGGACAGGAGAAGATGAGTGATATGTACGGCATATTACAGGAAACTATAACCGGAGTCAAGGTAGTCAAGGCTTTTAATATGGAGGAGTATGAAACAGAAAAATTCGGTAAACAGAACAGGAGCTATTTTAATATTATTATGCGCTCTATGCGTGTAGAAGCACTCTCGAGTCCGGTGATGGAATTTATAGGTTCTTTAGGTATTGCTTTTGTAATATGGTATGGCGGTAAGGATGTTATAAACGGTGTCTGGACTGCGGGAGCATTCTTTTCTTTTATGGGTGCTGCTTTTTCCACATATAACCCTATTAAGAATTTTTCCAGGATGAACGTGAATATTCAAAGGGCCCTGGCTGCAAGCGAAAGAGTGTTCCAGATTTTAGATGAAAAAACGACTGTTTTAGAATCTCCGGATGCATTTGCATTAGAGAAGTTTAGCAATGAGATTTCGTATAATAATGTATCTTTTTCTTATCTTGGAGGTAATACAGTTTTAAAGGGGATAAACTTAAAGTTAAAAAAAGGGCAGATTGTTGCATTTGTCGGGCCTTCCGGAGGGGGGAAGACCTCTATAGCAAATTTATTACCAAGATTCTATGACCCTTTAAGTGGCACTATTACAATAGATAATAAAGATATTAAGGATTTCACTCTTAAATCGTTACGCAAACAAATAGGCATTGTTACTCAGGAGACTATACTGTTTAATGACACAGTGCGTAATAATATCTCTTATGGGAGCAGAGATGCAAAAGACAAGGATATTATAAGAGCAGCAAAAGCCGCCAATGCCCATAACTTTATTATGCGCCTGTCCGATAAATATAGTACAGTAATTGGTGAAAGAGGCGTTCGGTTATCCGGCGGAGAACGACAGCGGATAGCAATTGCTCGTGCTATATTGAAAAATCCTTCAATTTTAATCCTTGATGAGGCTACTTCGGCTCTCGATACTGAATCAGAGTTGCTTGTCCAGAAAGCTATAGACTACTTAATGCGTAATCGTACCACTTTTGTTATTGCACACAGACTTTCCACAATCCGAAAAGCAGACAAGATTTTTGTTATTGATGAAGGGAAAATAGTAGAATCCGGCGTCCACCGTGAACTTTTAGCAAAAGGTGGCATATATAAGAGACTGTATGACATGCAGTTTAGGGATTGAAGAAAGGCGGGAGGATAGTGAGGGGCAGTGGAATAAAAACCCGGCTTATTTCATGGTTAGGTTGGTTATTTATATGGTTTGTAGGTAAAACTTCAAGAATAAAAATAATAAATAGTCCGGAATTTTTGAAATTAAAGGAGGAAGACAAAAATTTTATTTATGCCCTCTGGCATGGGAGACAATTCTTCTTGATTTATTCCCACAGGTTACAGAATATCTGTCTGCTTATAAGTGAAAGCCGGGACGGAGAATACGTCGCTCGGATTACCGGGCATTTTGGTTTTCAATTGGTACGTGGTTCTTCAAGTCGCGGGGGTATCAAGGCGTTAATTAAAATGAAAAAGAAAGTCGAACAGGGGGTAACTGGTGCATTTACTCCTGATGGACCCCGTGGACCATTTCAAAAAATACAGCCAGGTATAATTTATGTAGCACAGAAAACGGGCAGTCCTATTATTCCTCTTACTTTTAGTGCCCGGTATAAAAAGGTCTTAAAAAGTTGGGATAAATTTTTAATACCTTATCCTTTTAATCGTATAGTAGTGATTAACGGCGACCCTTTGTATGTTTTGCCTGAAGATAATATTGAGCTAAAAGCCAAACAATTAGAGGCTCTACTGACTAATATTACTAAGCAAGCAGACAATTTAGTTCAAAGGTGAGGGGGAGTAGAAAGTTAAACTTTGAAAATTAAAGGTAACCAGATGTATTTTTTATATAATCTATTACTAATTTTATTTCTTGTTTTAACAGCACCGTTTTTTTTGTTTAAGATGCTTTTTTCTAAAAGATACAGGCAGGGAATTTGTGAAAGGTTTGGTTTTTTATCTAAAGAGATAAAGGAAAATTTATGTGAAAGTGATAAATATATTCTAATTCGCGCAGCATCAGTAGGAGAAGTCAAAGCCTGTAAGTTTTTAGTAGAGCGATTAAGGGAAAATTTTCCTGGGTATAAGATTGTTTTTTCTACGGTAACTCCGGAAGGATATAAGGTGGCAAGAGACTTAAATCTGGGAGATATCAGGATTTTTTCTCCCCTTGATTTCTCGTTTTGTGTAAGGAAAATTTTAAGAATTTTTAAACCCGATTTGTTCATTTTAATAGAGACCGAGATTTGGCCTAATTTAATAAAAGAGGCTAAGAAAACAGGTAGTAAAATAATACTGGTAAACGGACGGATATCTAAAGGGAGTTTTAAGAACTATAAATTTATAAAGCCGTTATTAAAGAATGTTTTTAGATATATTGATGTTTTCTCTATGCGTGAGGAGCAGGATAAAAGGCGAATAATAACTTTGGGAGCTGAACCTGATAAGGTTGTAATTTCAGGAAATATTAAATACGATCAGCTTATAGATATTGAAACTAAAGCTGGAAATAAAGAAGCGATATATAAAGAATTCGGTCTGAAAGATAACGATTTAATCTTTGTTGCAGGAAGCACCAAGGAAGGCGAAGAAGAGATAATATTAAAAGCTTATCAAAAAGTATTAGAGAAATTTCCTAAATTGAGATTGATTCTAACACCAAGGCATCTTATGAGAGTCGGAGAGATAGAAAAGATATTCAGTAAATATAATCTTGAATATATTAAGAAAACAGATATTAGAAAAGATTCTTCTTCCGTTGCTGATACTGATGTTATCCTTTTAGATACCATAGGAGATTTAATAAAAGCTTATACTATTGCCACAATCACTTTTGTCGGTGGCAGTCTTGTGCCTGAAGGAGGTCAGAATATTATGGAGCCGGCAAGTTTGGGGAAGCCGGTTCTGTTCGGTCCCTGGATGGAAAGTTTTTTTGAAACAGCTGAGTTACTCAAGAGAACAGGTGGAGCACAAGAAGTGAAAGACGTTTACGAATTAGCAGATAAGATTATTCATTTTCTTTCTAATCCCAAGATAAGGACTGCTAAGGGAGAAGAACTTCGTAAGGCAGTTTTATCTATGCAGGGAGCAACACAGAGGAATATAGATTTAATAAGGAAGGTAATGAATTGAGGATAAACAGATCCACGTTGGATCCAAAAGATATTAAGAAGATTCTCGTTATCAGGCTTAGTTCCTTAGGGGATGTGGTATTGACTACGCCTGTTTTTCGAAATATTAAAGAGGCCTGGGGAGAGGTTTTTATATCTGTTCTGGTAAAGAAAGAATATACGGATGTTTTTAAGGGCAACCCGTATATTGATGAGATTATTCCTTTTGTTAAAGGAGAAAGTTTATTTTCGTATATAAAAGATATCAGGAAAAGAAACTTTGACCTTTTAATAGACCTGCATAATAACATAAGAAGTAATATAATCTCTGCTTTTTCAGGGATTAAACATAAGGTTAGGTACGATAAAGGTGTCTGGACACGCAGGCTACTGGTCTTGAAGAAAATTATTTCTCCGGACTTAAGATTACATACTGTTGAACGGTATCTTAAGACATTAGAAGAACTGGGAATCGAACCTAAGTACAGGCAAACAGAGATATTTTTTCCTAAGGGAATGTCAGATATTAGACCGATAAATGTTGATTATAATGCTGATATTAAACGTATCCTTATAATCCAGACGGCATTTTTGGGAGATGTTGTTTTAACTATTCCGTTGATTGCTGCTGTTAAGAAAAAATTTCCTAAGAGTTTTTTGTCAGTTACGGTTATCCCTTCTACAAAGGATGTATTAGAAGGTCATCCTGCTATTGACGAATTAATTGTTTTTGATAAGAATGGAAAAGATAGAGGAATAGTTCCTTTCCTCGGGTTAGTAAAGAAACTAAAAAAGCAACAGTTTGACATGACTATTTTACCTCATCGTTCATTCAAGAGTGCTCTCTTAGTCTGGCTTGCTCGTATTCCGCGTAGAGTCGGTTTTAATACAAGTCAGGGGAGGATTTTTCTTAATGAGATTGTTACTTATGATGCGACTAAGCATGACTTAGATAGAAATCTTGATTTAGCCAAAGAGATTGATATAGAGGTGGAAGATAAAGAAATTTTCATAAATACTGCCAAGGAAGACTGGATTTTTGTAGAGGAAATATTGCAGCAGGAAGGAATAGGCACAAAAGATATAGTGGTTGGGATTAGTCCTGGTTCTGTCTGGTTTACCAAGAGATGGCTTGCTATAAGGTTTGCCGAGTTGGCTGACAGGATAATTAAAGAGCTAAAAGCAAAGGTAGTAATATTCGGAGGACATAAGGATATTGGATCAGTAAGAGAGATGGTCGAAGCAATGGGCGAAGAAGCGGTTAATTTAGCGGGTAAACTCTCATTAAAACAACTGGCTGCTTTTATAAAGCGGTGCCATGTTTTTGTGAGTAATGATTCAGGTCCTATGCATATAGCTGTAGCCGGGAAAGTACCTGTAGTCGCCATATTCGGTCCTACAACTAAGGAATTAGGATTTTATCCTTACGGAGAGGGTAATACAGTAATTGAAAAGGATCTGCCTTGCCGTCCATGTGGCTTACACGGGGGAAATAGGTGTAAATTAGGCACGTTTGATTGTATGAGGTTAATTACTGTTGATGAAGTCTTTAATGCTGTAAAGAGCAAAATAAAACAAGTTCAAGAGGTGTGAATATGAATATTATAGAGATTACAGATGAAACATGGGACAGTGGAATTACTAATTATGCTTTAATCTTATCAGCTGGTCTTAAGAGAAGAGGACATAATGTAGTATTTGTTGGACTTGAAGATAAACCCCCGGTCATTCAGGCAAAAAAGATATTTCTTAATGTCAGGTTTATAAAGTCCCGCAGAGATATTCTGAGGTTTATAAGGATTATCGAGGAAGAAAAGATTGATTTAATCAATGCTCATACAGGAAGCAGTCATGTCCTGGCTGTAGTGAGTTTACTGTTTGCGGCCAGGAAATTAAAGGTTGTCAGGACGCGGGGAGATGTCCGCCCTCCGAAAGATAATTTATTAACTAAACTTTTGTATTTTGGGACTTCCAAATTTATTGCTGCGGCAGAGTTTATTAAAAATATGTATAAGGATATAGGTATCTGTGAGGAAAAGCTTATTACTATATATCAAGGAATAGATATAGATAAATTTTCTTCTCAAAGTAAATTGCATTCTTCGCTTTTTTCAAAAGGAAATAGAGAAAAAAGAATAGGAATTGTAGGAAGACTTGATCCTGTAAAAGGTCATTTTGGATTCTTGAAGGCAATGGCTTTAGTAAGGGAAAAAATTAGTGATATTGAAGTTTTGGTTGTGGGTAAAGAAGAAAATGTTAAAGAGATAGAATTAAAACATCTTGCCAAGGACTTAAGTATTCAGAGAAATATTTTATTTATCGGCTATACAAAGAATGTTCCGGAAATTATGGCTAATTGTGCTATCGGAGTAATTTCTTCAGTAGCATCAGAAGCAACTTCAAGGGTTTTATTAGAGTGGATGGCTGCGGGTAAACCGGTTGTAGCTACTAAAATAGGTGTTATTCCTGAAATAGTTCAGGATGGTGGTACTGGTTTTCTTGTTAGTCCGGATAATCCACAGGAAATGGCGGATAAGATTGTTTTTCTACTACAAAATAAGGATAGATTAGAAAGTATGCAGACACTTTCCAGAAAACTTATTGAAGAAAAATTCAGTGAGGAAATATTCATAGAAAAAACAGAACAAGTATATAAGGAAATGTTAGCTAATAAAACTAAAAATGAAACGTGAGATATTACTTCATATATGTTGCGGGATTTGTGCAGGCCATAGCGTAGAGTATTTAAGAGATAAGAGATTTGAAATCAAAGGATTCTTTTATAATCCTAATATTTATCCTTTAGAAGAATATAAAAGACGTCTGGAAGTTGCACAGACAGTTGCACAGAATCTCGGCTTTGAACTCATAGAAGGACCTTATGAGGAAAATGATTGGTTAAGAGAGACCAGCAAGTTAAAAGATGAACCTGAGGGTGGAAAAAGATGTTCGGTTTGCTTTGGAATGAGACTTATAAAGACAAGTGATAAAGCCAATCAATTGAATATTCCCTATTTTACAACTACTCTTACAATAAGTCCCCATAAGAACACCTCTGTTATAAACAAGATAGGAAAACAGATAAATCAACAATATTTCCTGGAGTATGATTTTAAGAAAAAAGACGGGTTTAGGAAGACTATGGAATTTGCTAAGAGGTTAAATCTTTACAGGCAGGATTATTGTGGTTGTATATATAGTATGAAACAAAAAACTACAGGCAAGGAGTAAAACATGAATGTTACGGAAGCGATTAAAAAAAGAAGAAGTGTTCGCAGTTATCAGGATAAAGAACTAGAGCAAGAAAAACTAGAGCGTGTATTAGAAGCAGCAAGACTTGCACCATCTGCTAAGAATTTTCAGGAATGGCGGTTTATTGTTGTTAAAGACAAGAAGACCAGAAAAAAGCTTGCTGTGGCAGCCAATAATCAGACTTTCGTAGGACAGGCATCTGTTATTATAGTTTGCTGTGCCGAAACTGATAACTACATTATGAGATGTGGTCAACTGACATATCCTATTGATGTAGCCATTGCTATTGACCATATGACATTAAAAGCAGTTGAAGAGGGGTTGGGCACCTGTTGGATAGGGTCTTTCTATGAAGACCAGGTTAAGAAGATTCTTGAAATTCCGGAAGATATAAAAGTAGTTGAACTTTTGATTTTAGGTTATCCTGTAGATAAGGTTGAAAAAATTAAACATAGATTATCCTTAGAAGAGATAGTAATGTATGAGAAATGGTCTAAATAAAGAAGGGAAAAAGAAATAAATATAATGGGATATAGAATTCTTCATATAAATACAGCAAAAACGTGGCGAGGCGGAGAGCAGCAGATGGTATATCTCGCTGGAGGCTTGCAGGAAAGGGGACATGAGAATTTTATCGCCTGTCAGCCTGAAAGTGTGCTTAAACAGAGACTCTCATCTAAAGATATTTCTGTTATTACTTTACCGATGAGAGGCGAATGGGATCTTTTTGCTGTTGTTAGATTAGCTAAGATTATAAAAAAGAATAATATCCAGATTATTCACTTACATACTGCCCATGCACATACATTAGGGGCATTAGCAGCAAAATCTAATCCTTCTTGTAGAGTAGTCCTGTCACGAAGGGTTGATTTTCATATACATAGTCTAATCAAATATAAAATGGGAATTGACAGAATAATTGCTGTTAGTGAAGGAATTAAAAAAGTCTTAATTGAAGATGGAGTAAATCCTGATAAGGTATCTGTTGTTCATGATGGAGTAGACTTAGATAGATTTGATAACTTAAAAGAGAATAATTATCTTTATGAAGAGTTCAACTTAGAAAAAGATACATCTGTTATAGGGATAGTTGCAGCATTGGCTCCTCATAAGCACCACGAGAATTTCTTAGAAGCAGCAAAAATCGTAAAAGGTGAATTTCCCAAAGCCAGATTCTTAATAGCAGGTGAAGGAGAATTAGAAGAGGAACTAAAACAACTCAGTAAAAAACTAAACCTTGAAAATGAAATTGTATTCTGCGGGTTTAGAAAAGATATACCAGAACTAATCTCAATATTTGATATATTCGTTCTGTCTTCTTATTTAGAGGGTATGGGGAGTGTGCTTCTTGAAGCTATGGCTCTCTCTAAACCGATTGTAGCCACTAAAACAGGAGGCATACCGGAAGTAGTAAAGGATAAAGAAAACGGAATTCTTGTTCCACCTAGAGACCACCAAGCCTTAGCGACAGGAATAATATATCTATTGAAAAATGGACACATAAGAAAAAAAATGGGGAAAACAGGTAAAGAGATGCTTAAAGATTTCAGTGTGAGTAAAATGGTAGAGGGGACAGAAAAAATATATAAAGAAATAATGGTTGAAAAAAGTTATGATTAAGATTAGTACAATTATCATAACCAAAAATGAAGAAGATAATATCCGTAATTGTCTTGAGACTGTTAAGTGGGCGGACGAGATTATTGTTGTGGATGATTTTAGCCATGATAAGACTTTGGATATTGTGCGGGAATATACAGGTAGGATTTATCGACAGGAATGGCTTGGTTATGGCAGACAGAAACAGTTTGCTGTTGATAAGGCAACTGGTGAATGGATTTTAAGTATTGATGCTGATGAAAGGGTTACTTCTGAGTTAAAATCTGAAATCTTAGATGCTGTTAAGGCTGAAGAGTTTTGCGGCTTCTATATACCTTTTAAGTTTTTCTTTTTAGGCCATCTTATGAGGTTTGGTGGGTGCGGTAGGGAGAAGCATTTGAGGTTATTCAGGAAGGATAAAGGCAGGTTTGATGAAGAAGCTGTCCATGAAGGTATAAATGTAGATGGTGAGTTGGGAAAGCTTAAGAATTATATTCTTCATTTCAGTTATAAGGATAAAGAAGACTATTTTAAGAAGTTTAGAGAATATACGTCTTTAGATGCCGAGAAAAGGTTTAACTTAGGTAAAAAAGCAGGCTGGGGTCATATTATTTTATTGCCTTGCTGGGAATTTATTTCCAGATTTATTTTCAAGTTGGGATTCTTAGACGGAGTTTATGGATTGCAGTGGGCTCTATATTCAGCCCAATATGTTTATGTAAAATATCTTAAATTGATAAGATTATATAATGAAAATAGAACTTAAAGTAAATAAAATTATTTTTTGGTGTTTTTTTGTTATTGGTTCTATTTTTTTTAGTAGAGATTTAGCTTTTTCTGAAGATTTGAATCATCTTGATTATCAGTTTCGTTTCGGAAGATTCTATTATTTAGACGAACAGCTTGAACGGTATCCGGTTGACCTTAATGAAGCAGAGCTTGATATAATCTACAGTGCCCAGGAAGAGTTTGAGGATATGATTGATGACAGGGAGCTTGTAGCTATTAAGGCTGCTGAGATAGGGCTTCTTAATCTTTTCGGTTTTGCCAGGCCTGTTAAAGCTCCGGAAATGTTTCTGTCAAAACGCTGGTATTTGGAAAAGGAATTAGGTGCTGATATACCGTTATATTATATAAATAGAGAAAAAGCGGTTGTTTTAGATAATGAAATAGCTGTTGATTTTCATTTGCATACTATCTATTCTTATGATTCAGCAAGTGATATTGAAGCATTGCTGAAGAAAGCAGATGAAAAAGGCTTAGGGGCAATCGCTGTAACTGATCATAATCATTTAAATGCGGTAAAAGAACTATATGAGATTTTAGAGGACTTAAAGGAAAAAGGGAAAATCAGTCCTGATTTTATAATTATTCCTGGTGAAGAGGTTTCTACAG
>DAOVJB010000114.1 GCA_030673425.1 Elusimicrobiota bacterium
AACCATAGGTTTTGTACCTACGATGGGAGCACTTCAGGAGGGGCATCTTAGCCTGATGAATAGGGCGCGCAGGGAAAATAGCCTGTTGGTTATCAGTATTTTTGTTAATCCCAGCCAGTTCGGTCCCAAGAAGGATTATAGAAAATATCCACGACCGTTTTTACGGGATAAAAAATTAGCCCTACAGGCAGGCGTTGATTATATTTTCACTCCTTCGGTAAAGGAGATGTATCCTGATGAATTACTTACTTCTGTAAGGGTTAAGAAATTAACATCTTTTCTTTGCGGAATCTCCCGCCCCAAACATTTTGAAGGTGTAACTACCATTATTGCCAAGCTGTTTAATATAATTAATCCTGATAGAGCTTACTTTGGTCAGAAGGATTATCAGCAGGCAATTGTTATTAAAAAAATGGCAGAAGACCTGAATATGAATATAAAGGCCATACTGACGCCTATTATCCGGGAAAAAGACGGCTTGGCCGTAAGTTCCCGAAACGCATACCTTAATTCCAGCCAGCGAAAAGCGGCACTGGTTTTAAGTAAATCTTTACAGATGGCAGAAAAAATAATAGAATCAAATTATAGGATACGACCAAAGTCTGTCATAAGTAAAATAAAAGCAGAAATCAGGAAAGAACCTCTGGCAAAAATTGATTATGTAAGTATTGTGGATGGTGAAACATTGAAAGAGATTAAAAAAATAAAGGGGAAAGTATTAATTGCTTTAGCTGTTTGGATAGGCAAGACACGGCTGATTGATAATATTTTAATAAGAAAATAAGGAAATCGCATGAAGATAAGATCTGATTTTTTAGTTATTGGTAGCGGGGTTGCCGGGTTGATGTTTGCCTTAAAAGTTGCCCGTTTCGGTAAGGTGATTATAGTTACCAAGAAAGAGGTAACCGAATCGAGTACTTACTATGCCCAGGGCGGGATTGCTTCTGTATTAAGCGGCGAGGATACATTTGAACACCATATTCAAGACACCCTGACTGCTGGAGGCGGTCTCTGTCATAAAGATGTAGTAGATTTAGTGATTAGAGATGGTCCAGCAAGAATCAAAGAATTAATTTCTTTAGGAGTAAAATTTACCCGCCGAAGAAAAAATGAAAAGGAATATGACCTGGCCAAAGAAGGAGGCCATTCTAAGAGAAGGATAATTCATGCTTCTGACATAACAGGGAGGGAAGTAGAGAAGACTTTACTGAAGTTAGTAAAGGCTAATAAAAACATTACTGTTTATGAAAACCGTATTGCCGTTAATTTAATAGTTACCGATAACAAGAAAGAATCAAAATGCTGGGGAGCATATATTTTAGACATTAAAAAGAAAAAAGTAAACACTTTTTTAGCCAATGTTACTATCCTGGCTACCGGAGGAGCAGGTAAAGTCTATTTATACACTTGTAATCCTGATGTAACTACCGGTGACGGTATAGCTATGGCTTATCGGGCAGGGGCAAGAATCGCCAATATGGAATTCTTCCAGTTTCATCCCACCTGCTTGTATCATCCTGAGGCAAAATCCTTCTTGATTTCAGAGACTGTTCGGGGTGAAGGAGGTATCCTGAAATTAAGCGACGGCGAAACCTTTATGAAAAAGTATCATCATATGAAGAGCCTTGCTCCCAGGGATATCGTGGCACGTGCCATTGATTATGAAATGAAAAGAACAGGGGATGAATGTGTATTCCTTGATATAACCCACCGCAAACCATCTTTTATTAAGAAACGTTTCCCTAATATATATAAAAAATGTCTTTCTTTCGGCATTGATATGACAAAAGAGCCTATACCTGTGGTACCGGCAGCCCATTATATGTGCGGCGGTATAGTAACTGATAAATATGGAAGGACGAATATTTCAAGCCTTTATGCTATTGGAGAGGTTGCCTACACAGGCTTGCACGGCGCCAACCGCCTGGCAAGCAATTCTCTTCTTGAGGCCCTGGTATTTGCTCACAGGGCAAGTATTAAGGCAGAGGGAGCCATTAAGGAGAAGGTTTCTCTTCCTAAAATTCCCGAGTGGAATATCGGAGGGGCGGTAGATAGCAGCGAATCAGTGGTCGTATCCCATAACTGGGATGAGATAAGACGCCTGATGTGGAATTACGTAGGGATTGTTCGCTCTGACAAACGCCTGGAACGTGCCAGGCGCAGGATAGACCTGCTCCAGAGGGAAATTGACCAGTATTACTGGAATTTTATTATTACAAGTGACCTGATAGAATTGAGACACATTGCTACAGTGGCGGAGTTAATTATTAAATGCGCCATGCGCAGGAAAGAGAGCAGGGGTTTGCATTATAACATTGATTATCCTGAGAAAAATGATATTAAATGGAAAAAAGATACGGTAATCAAAAAGAAGAAACAAAATTACTTTGACAAGAAACTCATATTTATGTTACACTAATTCTGTATAATGTATTTAATATATTTTATTAAAAATTAATAACTTTAATAAAGAGAAAATATCTTATTCTAAAAGTAAATATGGGAAAGGAGCGTTATAATGCCAAAGAGATTCTTTAAAAGGAAGAAGATTTTTGTAAGTCCGATCCAGCGTAAATTCATCCTGAGTATAATTGTTATATTACTACTGATGTTTGGTTTTGTTGAGTGGGATATTTACCAGACGACCAAATCGTTATCTTTTACTATTTCCTCGCTAAGTGTGGAGAGCATAGGGGCATTAGTCCAGAGTACCTATAATGTTGTGATGGTTAAGGTTTTTGTCTTTATGTTAGTGGTTAGTCTATTAGGAATATGGCTTTCCATTTATCTGACGCACAGGTTAGTGGGGCCTTTGTACCGCTTAGAAGGGGAAATTAAAAGTATTGTCGGGATCAAAGGCGACCTGAGCCATATATTTAAGATAAGAAAAAGAGACGAACTGGGTAGTTTAGTCGAGGCGTTGAATTTAATGGTAGGAAGATTAAAAGCAAAAAAAGACGATGCCAGTAAACTTAAAAATGAGATAAAAGAAGAAATAAAACAGATCGTTTCTTTAATCAGTAAAAAAGAGAGTATATCCGGCGATGAGAAAGATAACATAATAAACCAGTTAGAGGATATTATCGGAAAAATAGAAGAGTCCTTATCAGAAGCGGAAGTTCAGGAGCAAGAATAAATTCAGAAAACGTGAGGTGGGAAAATGGCTAAAGAATTTACAAAAAGAAAAAAATTTTCTGAAGGCAATGAGTTACGACCGGTCTTTGCTATAGTAGCAGTTGCTATATTGATTTTTGTTTCGATATTCGTGGAAATCAATATTTATAAGGTCACCAATACTCTTTTACCTAAACTTACGGAGTTAGGAATAGGCAACCTGTTAAGCAGGGTTTACTACATGATGATGGTGAGAACGTGGGTATTGATTGTGCTTGTCGGGGTTTTAGCTATCTATTTACCTGTACATTTATCACACAAATTCCTGGGTTCCCGTTACAGGATAGAAAAGGAAATCCTGGAACATATTGCTACCGGCAATCTTATGCATAATTTTAAGCTGAGGCAGAAAGACGAGATGGCTAGCATGGTTAGTGCCTTGAACAAGATGCTTGGTGGATTGAGAACAAGGGTCAGGGATGTAGAAGATTTCAGAAAAGATATAGAAAAAGATATAGATAAATGTCTTAATTTAGTAAAACAGGGGGTTAACGAAGATAAAAAACAACAACTAATCAACAAACTGGAAGCCTTGGCCAAGAGAAACAGAGAAATCTCATATTTAGCTTAGTTATGGAGAATATTATGAGGATGGAAAATATAGTTAGAGCATTTATTATATCTCTGACATTAATATTTTTTATGCCTCTTTTTTTATATGCCGATACCTGGACACAGACAACAGATACTGATTTTGGTGCTGGTTCAACAAGTAATACTGAAGTATCCGGTTCAGGAACTGCAGCAAAGGTACAGTTATCCATAAGCAATCCTGCCTTTTCTAATACAGGTGGCGGTGAATGGCTATATAAAAAAGAAATCACTATAGATAACTCAGGTAACAGTAATACCTTAACTAATTACCAGGTTTTAATTACTGTTGATACAGCTGTATTAATTGATAGCAAAATGCAAGCTGATGGTGATGATATAAGATTTGCTGACGCAGATGACAGCACAGAATTAAATTACTGGATAGAATCCGGTATAAATACCGACACCACAAAAATCTGGGTAAAAGTTCCCAGCATTCCCGCCAGTGACACCAAAACAATATATATGTATTATGGAAACATCAGTGCTACCAGTTTTAGCAGTGCATCAGATACCTTAATCTGGTATGATGATTTCAGCAGTGATACATTGAGTAGTTATACAGAATCCAAAATTTTTAGCAGGGGTGGTAGTTCTCCTTTCTGGAGTATTTATATTGATACTACTACTGTTACTAGCGAATTGCGTTCAGACACTAGTAACAGTGACCTGCTTCTTTATCTCAGCAGTTTTAGTAATACCGATGATGTATATATTGAAACCTATGCTAAAACCGCAGATAACGATGCTGTAGGACTCGTTATCGTTCCCTCATCTGGCGAAGAGCGTTTCGGAATACTTACAGATGATTATCCAACAACAGGAGATGGTATCGTAAAACATAATGGCACCAGTATTTACGTTCAGATGCAGGCTCCTACCAGTAGCGGCCATAGCTTTGCATGGCATACAATAGCTTTTGCTATGTATGATGGCAACCTGGCAATGTGGAAGGATGGTACACAGGTTGCAACCTTCACAGATCCAGAATCTTATACAAT
>DAOVJB010000101.1 GCA_030673425.1 Elusimicrobiota bacterium
ATATCACTCGACAACTCAGGCGGGGTCTGTTCCAGAGTGGCTTTTACGATCTCCACTATCATATTAACCGGTTCACTAAGGGCATTTCTTACTTCTTCTGAAGTAATCTCTACTGTTTCAGGTAAACCTGTCCTGAGGCTTCTGCCCTTTACTTCAAGAACATCTTCCTGTTCCTGCGGGAAAATTGACCCTATACGTATCTTTACTTCCTCGGCAGTCCGTTCGCCTATGATCAGACTATATTTCTTCTTAAGGTATGATATTATGGCTTCATCCATTTCATCGCCGGCTACACGGATGGATTTACTCAAGACCATCCCGCCTAAAGCAATCACTGCAACTTCAGTTGTTCCTCCACCTATATCCACGATCATGCTTCCTGCCGGTTCCTGAACAGGTATATTCGCCCCGATAGCTGCAGCCATAGGCTCTTCAATGAGGTAAACCTCTCTTGCTCCGGCCTGCTGCGCGGCTTCTTTTACCGCTCTTTTTTCTACACCCGTTATTCCCGAAGGCACGCCGATCACGATTCGCGGACTGAGCAGGCTTCTTTTCTGATGGGCTTTTCTGATAAAATAGCGTATCATCTCCTGTGTAATTTCAAAATCCGCAATCACGCCGTTCCTGAGAGGCCTGATAGCAACTATATTAGCAGGGGTTCTTCCTAACATTTTCTTGGCTTCATCACCTACCGCTAAAACTTCATGAGTATCCCTGTCTATAGCTACCACCGAAGGCTCATTAAGAATAAGTCCTTTGCTCTTTAGACAGACCAGCGTAGTTGCTGTTCCTAAATCAATACCTATATCATTAGAAAAAAGACCAAAAGTATTCATTAAATTAAACACTTCTCCCTCCTCCAACCGCTAAAGCTCTGATAGCAGTTTAGAGTAATCTGATTATCGCACGTGGAGCTGCATCCCCTTGACGCGGAGCTACTTTTGTTATGCTTGTATATCCGCCTTTTCTGTCCTTAAACCTGACACCAATAGTGTTAAATAATTTCTTTAATACTTTCTTGTCCTTAACCACTTTATTGGCAAGACGCCTCGCAGACAGATCTCCTCTTTTAGCCAGAGTAATCAACCTTTCTGCTGTTCTTCTTAATTCCTTGGCTTTAGCCTGTGTAGTTGTAATCTGTTCATATTGAAATAAAGCAGTAGATAAATTTGAAAGCAAGGCCTTCCTATGCCCTTTTGTTCTTGATAATTTTCTTCCTTTTTTACCCTCTGGCATTGTTACACTCCTTCTATTTCGTGCCTTTTTATTTTGGTATTTGCATTCCTAATGACAATCCCAGCTCTTTTAATTTTTTACTAATTTCAGTAAGAGACTTCTTACCGAAATTTTTAACCTTTAAGAGATCATGCTCGGTTTTCTTCACAAGGTCACCTAAAGTCTTGATGCGAGCTACCTGCAGACAATTAGAAGACCTTACGGATAACTCTATAATCTCAACACTCTGGGTTAATAACTCTTTTATTCTTTGGTCCTCCTGCTCTTCCGGCTTCGGTGCAACTGTTTCCTCTTCTTCTTCTTCCTCAAAATTAACAAAAATATTAAGAGAATCTTTTAATATCTTGGCAGCATAGGCCAGTGCATCCGCAGGCACAACGCTTCCATCCGTCCATATCTCCATGATTAAACGGTCATAATCGGTAACCTGTCCGATCCTTGCATTTTCAATATTATATGCTACTTTATGAACAGGCGTGAAAATTGAATCCAGGGGAATTACACCAATGGGTTTACCATCCTGTTTGTTCTTCTCAGCAGAAATATATCCCCTTCCTTTATTTACTTCCATAACCATTTCTAATTTTCCGGAGGAATTAAGTGTTGCTATATGAAGATCAGGATTTAATATTTCTATATTGGTATTAGCTGTTATATCCTTGGCTTTGACTTCACCTGCCTTGCTTGCTTTAAGAACAAGTGTCTCAGGACCATCGGCAAATAGTTTAAGGCGTAGCTTCTTCAGGTTAAGCAGAATCTCTACCATATCCTCAACAACACCCGGAATAGTCGAAAATTCATGTAATACTTTTTCTATCTTAACATTGGTGACAGCCGCCCCTTCCAGAGAAGAGAGAAGAACTCTCCGCAACGAGTTCCCTATAGTATGTCCATAACCCCGCTCAAATGGCTCAGCAATAAATTTACCGTAAGTATTGTCCGCTGTTACTTTCTCCCACTCAAGCTTTTTAGGTCTGATAATAGTTTTTAAGTTCATATTGTACTTGTCCTCCTTAAATGACAAGACACATTACAGTGCCTTTATACTCTTCTTTGTTTTGGCGCCCGGCATCCGTTATGAGGGATAGGGGTTACATCCTTTATCATGTTTATTTCTAACCCGGCTGCCTGTAATGCACGAATAGCCGTTTCCCTGCCTGAACCAGGACCCTTCACATGAACTGCCACTTCTTTTAGCCCTTGCTGCATAGCCTTCTTAGCTGCTGATTCAGCAGCCATCTGAGCAGCAAAAGGAGTCCCTTTTCTGGAACCCTTAAAACCAAGGCCTCCAGCACTTGACCATGATATTACATTGCCCTGCATATCAGTAACAGTAACAATGGTGTTGTTAAATGTCGCCTTAATATGAGCAACTCCGCTTACAATACCCTTTGCGGTTTTCTTCTTTCTTCTTGTCTTGGTCTTACCTGCTGATTTAGAAGATTTTTTTCCTGCTTCTTTAGTAGCCATTAATAACTACCCCTCCCTTATCTCTTAATTATTTATTCTATTTACCTTGAGCTTTGTCTTTAATCTTACTGGCACCGACAGTCTTTCTTACTCCTCTTTTAGTCCGTGCGTTTGTGCGTGTCCTCTGTCCCCTGAGAGGTAAGCCCCTCCGGTGGCGGATACCCCTGTAACAGCCTATCTCATGCAGCCTCTTAATATTCATGGAAACTTCCCTGCGCAACGAACCTTCTACTTTGTATTCTGTCTGGATTATTGATTTGAGTTTACTTACCTCTTCCTCTGTCAGGTCCTTGACGCGTGTGTCAGGATTTATCTTAGCTTCTTCCAATATCATATCTGCCGATATTCTTCCTATACCGTAAATATAGGTCAGACCAATCTCAATCCTCTTATTCTTTGGTAAGTCAATTCCTGAAATTCTTGCCATCTATAGCGCCTCCTAATAAGTTTCAACTATCTTCTGACTTCTGTCATCAACCCTGTCTCTGCTTATGACGTGGATTACTGCAGATAATCTTAACAACACCTTTTCTCTTGATAACTTTACATTTTTTACATATCGGTTTAACTGAAGATCTTACTTTCATTGTATGATTTCCTTTTAGTAAAATAGTCTTTTATCGCGCGCATATCGGCGTTATTTTGACCGATAAACTATTCTGCCTCTTGAAAGGTCATAGGGAGATAATTCAAGTTTAACCTTATCTCCTGGCAAAATCTTGATGAAGTGCATCCGCATTTTTCCTGAAATATGGGCTAAAACTTTATGCCCATTCTCAAGCGTTACCCTGAACATCGCATTAGGTAATGCTTCTAAAATCGTGCCTTCAACCTCTATTGCTTCTTCTTTAGGCAAAATTGCCTCCTATAGTTCCGTCAGAATCTCAGGCCCGTTCTCGGTAATAGCTACCATATGTTCAAAATGACACGATAAACTTCCATCTATCGTAACTACTGTCCAGCCGTCATCCAAGACCTTGACCTGCCATCCCCCCATATTGACCATAGGCTCTAAAGCTAAAACCATTCCCACATTAAGCCTGGGCCCTTTCCCCGGAGGGCCAAAATTAGGAATCTGGGGTTCTTCGTGCATCTCACGTCCGATCCCGTGCCCTACAAAATCACGCACCACGGAAAACCCGTTTCTCTCGACAAATGTCTGAATAGCATGAGAAATATCACTTAAGTAGAAGGAATCTTCTGCCTTGGCTATACCTTTATAAAGTGCTTCCTTCGTAACTTGTAATAATTTTTTTACGCCTTTAGAGACTTCACCTACAGGAACTGTTACAGCCATATCCCCGCAATATCCCTCGAAAAATATCCCCACATCTATACTTATAATATCTCCTGAAACTAACTTTCTTTCACCGGGAATACCATGCACGAGTTCCTTATTAATAGACGTACAAATACTTGCAGGGAAACCTTTGTATCCTAAAAATGCGGGTTTAGCATTATATTTTTTAATCAGTCCTACTGCTATCTCATCAAGTTTTCTTGTAGTTACACCAGGCTTAATTTCACCCTTAAGCCTTTCGCAAATCTGAGCTACGATTTGTGCACTCCTTCTTAAAGCTTTAATTTCACGAGGCGATTTTATAATAATCATTTTATATTAAAATATCTACCTTTTAATTTACCCTTGCTCATGAACCCGTCATAATGGCGCATCAGGAGGTGACTTTCAATCTGACCCATCGTATCAAGAGCCACACCGACAACGATAAGGATGGCCGTTCCGCTGAATATGGCACCCCAGAAACCGAGTCCCATGCCACCGAAGATAAAATCAGGAACTACCGCGATAGATGCGACAAACAGTGCTCCGACTAACGTGATCCTTGTAAGAATCCTGTCAATATATTCTGCGGTTGGAGCACCCGGCCTTATACCGGGAATAAATCCCCCGAACTTCTTCATGTTATCAGCAAGGTCATTCGGATTAAACGTAATCGCTGTATAAAAATAACAGAAGAAAATGATAAGACCTACGTAAAGTATAGTATATAATGCTTTCCCGGGCTGTAACCAATTAACAACGGTATGTAAAAATAGCATCTTGTCCTTTGCTAAAAAGTTGATTATCGTGCGCGGAAACATCATAATCGACACGGAAAATATAACCGCAATAACTCCTGACTGGTCGACCCGAAGCGGCAGGTATGTGCTCTGCCCGCCGTACATGCGCCTTCCCACAATCCGCTTGGCATATTGGACAGGAATTCTTCTCTGCCCCTGTTCTATAAAAACAACAGCCGCAACAATTATCACAACTAACGCTATAAGGAACAATACCATGAATAAACTTATTTGACCTGTAGTGAAAAGTTGAAATGTGTTTCCTACAACAGCAGGAAGCCTGGCTACTATATTGGCGAAGATTATAAGAGATATACCATTACCTACACCGAATTCGGTTATCTGCTCCCCCAGCCACATAACAACAATGGTTCCTGTAGTAAGCGTTAGCATCGTCATAAGCTGAAAAGTTAAACCTGGATTGCGAACTATCTGAACCCCTGTTTCTTTTTCAAGACTCTGGATTAAAAAAGTTAATCCGA
>DAOVJB010000146.1 GCA_030673425.1 Elusimicrobiota bacterium
AAAGAGAAAACTTCCCTCTATTGATGAGTCAGGAGACACAGAAATAGAAGAAGAGCTTAATATAGCGCCTGAGGCCGATGATGAGATCAATGAAGGAGATGTTCTTTTAATAGTCGGTCTGGCAAAAGATATTGAAAAGATGAGGGAGCGTTAATTAAAAAATTAAAAATTTCCGCCAGAGGCGGATCCGCCTTCGGCGGAAAAAGTGAAAAAGTGAAGAAAGGAACAAAAAAACAATTGAGAAAATCTAATATTATATTGCAAGGAGTTTTAGAATGACTGATAAGAACGGAAATGACAAAGAGAATAAAAAAGACGAATTTTCCAATATGGAAGATGAGCTGAAGGATAAAGAACTTGACCTTATAGAAATGGGGAAATTCTATTTTCTCAATCATAAGTATGGTGAGGCTATCGATGAGTTTCAGAAAGCGGCAAAGTTAAATCCTAAAAATCCTGACATTTATTATAACCTGGGATTGCTTTATGAAACAAAGAATATGAAGCAGGAAGCAAAACAAATGTATACAAAGGCTTTAGAACTGAACGAAAAACATAAGCTTGCCGGAGAGCATCTTGATAAACTGGTCGGAACATAAGAAAATTAAAAATGATGAAAGCAAAACTCAAAGATATAATCAAGCTTAAACAGAAGAAATACAGAGAGAAAGAGAATAAATTTATTTTAGAAGGCATCAGGAACATAGAAGAAGCATTAATATCGAAAATTAATATTTATTCATTTTTTTATACAGCACAATTGTTAAAGAACAAACGCGGTTTAAGGTTGTATAAAAATATCCAAAAGGAGCAGATAAAAAGTATCCGCATAACTATTGATGAGTTAAACAAAATAAGCGATACTTCCACCCCTCAAGGGGTTTTAGGCGTTTGTGAAAAAATAGAATATGATTTCCGAGAATTTATTAAAAAAAACATTAGGTCTTTGGTAATCCTGGACAGTATACAGGACCCGGGCAACCTGGGGACGATAATACGAACAGCGGACGCGGCCGGAGCAGACGGGGTTATCGTAAGTAAGGGGACAGTTGATGTTTATAACCCCAAGGTGTTAAATGCAACTATGGGTTCTTTAGGCCATCTTCCGGTAATTGAGGTTGAGGATCTTGTTGATAGTATCAAGAAGCTTAAAGAAAAGAGAATCAAGATATTGGCATGTGATTTGCGTGGTAAGAAAAATTATAATGAAGTAAATTATAAAGGTCCTATCGGGATAATTTTTGGTAATGAAGGCGCAGGAATAAGAAGAGAGATTATTAACCTGGCTGATGAGGTGATGAAGATTCCTATTAGAGGTAAGGCTGAATCATTGAATGTCGGTGTCAGCTGCGGGATAGTTTTATACAATATGTTAGAAACAAGAGGTGAAGAGAATTGAGCAAGAATGAATTAACCAGGATAAAAAAAGAGGCAAGAGACCAGATAATCCAGGTTAAAAATATAAAAGAACTGGATGAGTTAAAGATTAAGTATCTAGGTAAAAAAGGAATATTAACCCAGTTGCTAAGGGGACTTAAGGATGTTGCGCAAGAGGAGAGGGCCCAGGTAGGTAAAACCCTTAACGAGATGAAAGAAGAGATAGGTTCTCTGGTTAAGGATAAAGAGGCCAAAATACAGGAAGTCGCAATCGGAGCGAAACTGAAAGAAGAATCTATTGACATAACGTTGCCCGGTAAGCCTTTAGGATTAGGGAAACTCCATATAATTACACAGGTAATGGAGGAGATAAAGGATATATTCATCAAGATGGGGTTTGCCGTAGCAGAAGGTCCTGAGGTTGAGACGGATTATTACAACTTTGAAGCTTTAAATATGGAGCAGGAGCATCCTGCGCGGGATATGTGGAGTACGTTGTATATAGACAGCAAAAATAATACTTTATTGCGTACGCATACCTCACCTGTTCAGATCAGGGTGATGGAGAAAGAATCCCCTCCTGTTCGTATCATTGTTCCAGGTAAGGTCTACCGTCATGACCTGGATATTTCTCATGCTCCTATGTTTCATCAGGTTGAAGGTTTGTGGGTAGATAAAGAGGTTACATTCAGTGACCTTAAGGGGACACTCAGCATTTTCTTGAAGCAGATATTTGCTTCTGATGTAGGCATAAGATTCAGACCGAGCTTCTTTCCTTTTACCGAGCCGAGTGCAGAGGTTGATATATCATGTGTGATCTGCAAAGGTAAAGGCTGTAGGGTTTGTAAAGGCACCGGCTGGATAGAGATACTCGGTGCCGGAATGGTTAATCCGCGTGTATTGAAAAACGTGGGTTACAATCCTGAAGAAGTGATAGGTTATGCTTTTGGTATGGGTGTAGAGAGAATCGCAATGCTTAAATGCGGTATTGATGATATAAGGTTGTTTTTCGAGAATGACCTAAGATTTCTGAAACAGTTTTAAGTGATTTAATAGTCATTTTGTGAGGTAATAGATGAAAGTTTCCTGGAATTTGTTAAATGAGTTTGTTGCTATTAACATTTCGCCTGAGGAATTAGCGGATAAGCTTACTATGGTGGGTTTAGAAGTGGCAGGTATCACCCGTTTGGGAGAGGAATTAGACAATATTGTCGTGGGTGAGGTCTTAAGTGTTGTTCCCCATCCGAATGCCGATAAGTTAACTCTCTGCAAGGTTTCTGACGGAAAGAGTCAACTTCAAATTGTTTGCGGGGCAAAAAATGTAAAAGCAGGCGATAAGGTTCCTTTAGCATTATCAGGCGCTAAGTTACCGGGCGGCCTCGAGATAAAAACATCTTCTATCAGGGGAAAAGAATCCCATGGGATGATCTGTTCTGAGAAAGAGCTGGGGTTAGGTGATGAAGCTGGCGGTATATTAATTCTGGATAAAGAGACGGTTACCGGGGAAAATATTAAAAAGGTCTTGGGACAGGATGACATAATTCTTGATATAGACTTGACGCCTAACAGGGGAGACTGCCTCAGTATATTAGGTATTGCAAGGGAGGTGTCGGCAATATTAAATGTTCCCTTGAAGTTGGAATCCCCTGAGTTTGAGGAATCATCTAAAAAAACTGATGAGCTTGCAAAAATAGAGATTCAGGAACCCGCACTTTGCCTTCGTTATACAGGCCGCGTAATTACAGATGTTAAAATAGAACCATCTCCTTTATCTCTGCAGTATCGCCTGAAGTTCATGGGAATTAGGCCGATAAATAATATAGTGGATATAACTAATCTGGTGCTTATTGAGTTGGGACATCCGCTTCATGCCTTTGATTACGACCTTCTGGAAGGGGAAAAAATCATTGTCCGCCTGGCAGAGAATGGCGAGAAAATCGTTACTTTGGATGAAGTGGAACGGGAGTTGGATGAGGGACTACTGGTAATTGCAGACAGCAAAAAGCCGGTTGCCCTGGCCGGTATAATGGGCGGTTTAGATAGCAGCGTTACTGGTAATACGAAAAATATACTTCTGGAGAGCGCTTATTTTAATCCTGCAAGTATAAGAAAATCAGCAAGAAAATTAGACCTTGTTACAGAGGCATCTTACCGTTTTGAGCGGGGTGTGGACGTAGATAATCTTGTTGTTGCGCTGGAAAGAACGACGGCTTTAATCAAGCAATACTGCGGAGGTGAGGTGGCAAGGGATATTCTTGATATTTATCCGACAAAGATCTCACAGAAAGAGGTCAT
>DAOVJB010000150.1 GCA_030673425.1 Elusimicrobiota bacterium
CTTTTTGATTACAGTATCATCAATTTCTCCGTAACTCGGGTGGGCTAAAATAGGGATGCCTTTAACATCTGAGATGATTTTAATCGTTTCCTTAGGCTCTAAATACATCTTTGGTACATATGCGGGTTTGCCATCTCCAAGATATTCAAGAAATGCATCACGGATTGAGTTGACATATCCTTCTTCTAACATCATTTTAGCAAAATGGAGACGTCCTATTGCACCTCTCCCGACTGATTGAAACAGTCGTTCCTCATCAATTTTTACCCCCAGGCTATATAACTTATTCAGTATCTCTTTTGCCCGCTCGGTACGTTTTTCTTTCAATAAGCTCAATGTATTCTGAAAGTTTTCATTATTCCAATCAATAAAATATCCCAGGATATGTATTTCTTCTCCGAAAACATCTGATAGATAGGCACTTAACTCTATTCCGGGTATTAACTCAATATCATATTTCCCCGCTGCTTCCTGAGCACGTTGGATACCATCTGTAGTATCATGGTCAGTAATAGCAATAGCAACTAAACCTTTATCATGAGCATTTTTTACCACCTCTTCAGGAGAAAGTACCCCGTCAGAAAAATTAGTATGAAGATGCAAATCAATAAATGGCATAGTTCTCCTATAAATAATAAATTGATATAAACCGGTTATATATTTCCTTATATATTTCCTGGAGCGGGGAACGGGACTCGAACCCGCGACGTCAAGCTTGGGAAGCTTGCATTCTACCGCTGAATTATCCCCGCGTCCTCACACTCCTTACTTTAAGAGTTCACTTTTTTAATATACATGCTTTACTATATTGGCAAGCTGAATTAAAACAATTACAGCAAAAATTATAACCATTATAAGCAATAATATTAAACGGTGATAATGATAATCTTTCTTTTTCTCCTGTTTCTTTCCGGACATAAGGTTAAGTATATCTCTGCGCATTTCAAAAGCGTCCTGATATCTATCGGCTGGCTTTTTCACCATAGCTTTTGTTATAATAGTCTCTAACTCAACGGGAATCTGCGGATTAAATACACGGGGGGAGAGAGCTGTTTGACTGAGGTGAGCATTCATGATTTCCTTAATATCTCCCCTAAAAGGCAACTTTCGTGTTGCCATTTCATACATCATAATTCCTAAAGAATAAAGATCACTGCGTACATCATTTATACCCTGCAGTTGTTCAGGCGCCATATAGACCGGGGTACCGCCTACAGAAATCAAATCCGCCCACACTTCTTCCTTCAATTCTTCTGCATAAGCAAGACCAAAATCTAATATTTTTACATCATCTTCTTTTGTAAGCATAATATTATCCGGTTTAATATCATGATGAATAACCTTACGCAAATGAATAAACTCCAGGGCATCACAAATCTGAATAGAAAGTCTTAATATCTGGCTTAAAGGAAGAGGCCCTTTGTTCTGGACTATCTTATTCAAAGACGGACCGTTAACATATTCCATTAACATATAATGGAAACTTTTCTGCCCTTCATGTGAAAAAACTTCAACGATATTTGGATGTTTAATGATCTGGCCGATTTTCTGAGCCCTATTGAAACGTTGCACGGATGATAATCTTTCCTCAAAGCCTGGTAAAGGTACTTTAATAGCTATAAGTTGCTTGTCACTAAGCCGCTCGGCACGATAGACATAAGACATACCTCCCCGGGCAATTACAGATAGAATCTTATACTTCCCGTCTATAACATATCCTGGTTTAAGTTTGTCCACTTTCCATCTCCTTATAAGAATTTATACTCCCATTTGCAACCGCTCTATCAAGAATACCGGTAGATTATATTCTTTCATTTTATCCTGAACTTTTTTTATATTATAAGGTAGTCTTTTTATCATTACTTCTTTTTTCTCATCATCAAAAATTCCGAAACATGCACGAGGATCATTGTCCCGCGGCTGTCCGACTGAACCTATATTTACCATATAGCGCATGGAATCATCAAGGGTAATAGTAACATCATCTACTATCGGCCCTCCTCCTACATCGACTTCACCACCAGAGAAAAAATAGAGCGGAACATGAGTATGCCCTATAAAACAGAGATTATTCTCAAAATACTTTAAGTTACTCTTAAATATACTTACTCCTAAAACATATTCATCTAAAGGATCACGAGGACTCCCATGTACTATAGTGAATTTATCTTCCTTCACTAAATAAGGGAGTTCTTTAATATATTCTTTGTTTTCCTCGCTCAACTGACTCTTTGTCCAGATTACAGCTTCCCGGGCATCTTCATTGAATTTTGTTATATCCTCTAATTCCAATGCTGCCCAATCATGGTTGCCTACTACTACAAAAAGGGATGAGGTTTCCTGTAAATTTCTTATTACCTGGACACATTCATTCGGCCAGGGACCATAACCTACAATATCCCCGCAGCAAATGTATGCATCAATCTCATCATCCTTAAGAGAATCTATAACTACTTTTAATGCTGTCAAATTACTATGTATATCCGATATAAGCGCATAGCGCATATAATTCCCTTAATCTATTGATTAAATAACAGCTTCAATTGTCTGTTCTTCCTTAAGCTTTACCGAGACAAGTTTAGATACTCCGAATTCTTCCATCGTGACACCATATAAAATATCAGCTATTCCCATGGTTCTCTTATTATGCGTTATCACGATAAACTGTGAATTTCGGGAAAATTCCCTGAGCATTCTCGCGAAGCGCTGAAGATTTGCTTCATCAAGAGGAGCATCTATCTCGTCTAAGAGGCAGAAAGGAGACGGCTTGACCATAAAAATAGCAAATAATAAAGCAATAGCGGTCAACGCCCTTTCCCCTGCCGATAACAAAGAAATACTCTGTAATTTTTTACCCGGCGGCTGAACAATAATTTCTATACCTGTATCCAAAAGATTATCAGGAGATGAAAGCACTAAGTCTGCCTCTCCTCCTTCAAACAATTGCCTGCATATTTCGATAAAGTTTACTCTTACCTTTTCAAAGGTTTCCTTAAAATGCGAACGGGCGGTTGTGTTGGTTTTATCTATAACTTTATGTAAATCATCTTTAGCCTTAATTAAATCCTCCTGCTGCTTGATGAGAAATTTATATCTTTCTTCCAGCTCCTGATACTCATCAATAGCAACAAGATTCACCGCGCCCATTGATTCTATCTTTTTCTTTAACTTAGCAACTTCTAACTTCTTCTCCTCAACATCTATCTCAGCAGGTGTTTGTAAATCAATATTTTCTTCTTTTATACCGAAATCTTCCGTTAACCTTTTCTTTATATCTTCTATATGTGTATTAATCTGGGTATTTTTTAATTCTTTCTGGTGAAAAGCCGCCTTACGAGCTTCTATCTGGCTCCTTTGCGCCTTAACAGAACTCTCTTGCTCATTTAATGAGTCCATAAGCTGCTGACGGTTTTCTCTGGCTTCATTGACTAGTTTTTCGGTATGGTCTTTCTCGCTGATTAATCTCTCTATGTATGAATCTTCTTCTGTTTTTGCATTTTCTAAGTCGACGACTTTTTGGTCAATAGAAGAAATATCTCTCTTTTCATCTTCTAAAGAGTTAATAACCTCGTTCAGTTCTTCTTTTGCCCTTTTAATCTCATAAAGGAGGC
>DAOVJB010000001.1 GCA_030673425.1 Elusimicrobiota bacterium
CTTACACTGTCATAAAAGGTGATTGTTTATGGAACATAGCCAAGAAACCAGAGATTTACGATAATCCTTTAGAATGGCCAAGGATATACAAAGCCAACCAGGATAAAATAAAAGACTCTGATTTGATATTTCCAGGACAAATATTTGTTATTCCAAGAGATATTTTAACTGAAGTAAAATAATATATGATATAAGGAGTCTATAATGAAGAAATCAATCCTACTGTTCAGTCTGTTATTAGTAGTATTGATATTAAATCCTCTTTATTTAAGAGCAGAGGTAAAGAATGAAATATCGATAACAGCAGTGGAAGTTAAAAACTCAACTGCTACTATTACCATAAATAACTGTTTGAAGATTGAAGACATTCAACTTGTTTATGATGAAGAAAGTAAGAATTATCTTAAGTTTCCTGAATATATTGATAAAGATGCCAAAACTGTCCCTTATGTAACAGTATTAAATGATGAAGCAAAAAATATAATTGAAGAGGCTGTATATAATAACAAACCTTCAGATAAGGTAATAAAGAGTATAAATTATAAAATCGCTGATATTACTCTATACGAAGATGAAAAAAGTAATATTAAAGCTTTAGCAATTGTAGTATTTAACGAGGCTATTTCTGTTGAGGTAAGGGTATTAGAAACAGAAGGTAAATTATGGGTTATGTGGCCAATGAGAAAAGACAAAGAAACTAATCAATGGGTAAAACAGATAGAGGTTACCAAGAAACCTATAAGAGATATGATAGAAAAAATAATTATTAAGAAATATAAGAAATTAATATAAAATATAACTCTTTAAAAAAACAATCTTTAATCTGCTGATATTTAGGTATTAGCAGATTTTATTTTATCAAATATAGACAACTTATGGTAAAATGGTAATAGTAAACTGAAAATATGTTAAAAACTGTTAGGAGCTAAAAATATATTTGCGATATAACGAATATTATGATATAAAAAAACAAAGCGGTAAATACAGATTACAGGGGGATTCGTGCTTAAACGCTTTCAGATATCTACTGAGTTACAGACAGAACTTATAGACATTACCTCAAATATCGAGAAGCTAATAAAGGATAGTAAGGTAACAGAAGGTATCTGTTCTGTTTTCGTGCCACATACCACAGCAGGTATCGTGATAAACGAGAATGCTGATCCTTCGGTTAAAAGAGACTTTTTAGTTGAGTTGAATAAAATGGTTCCTGACAGGGAATACTATACCCATGCCGAGGGTAATTCCTCCGCTCATATTAAGACTAATCTGGTCGGCTCTTCAGAAACAATATTTATTGAAGACGGTAGGTTACTATTAGGGACATGGCAGGGGATATTTTTTTGTGAGTTTGACGGACCCCGCACCAGAAGCGTCTGGGTAAAGATTGTAAAAGAAAAGTAATAAGTTTCGGAGTTTACCATGCAGTTAAAATACATAGAACCTGTAATTAATGTTGCCTTGAAAGAAGACGAAGTCTTAAATGATATAACTACAAGATCAATTATCCAGGGTAAAATTAAGGTTAAAAGTAGAATTATTGTTAAAGAAAACGGCATAGTCTGCGGTCTCGATGTAGCAAGAGAAGTTTTTAATATTATAGAGAGAAAATGCAGGATAAATAAGAAAGATAAAGTAAAATTTATCCTAAAAGTTAAGGATAAAGATAAAGTAAAGAAGAACCAGATAATAGCAGAAGTTTACGGTTTAGCCGGAACAATATTAGCCGCCGAAAGAGTGGCTTTGAACTTCTTGCAGAGATTATCAGGTATTGCCAGTTTTACCAATAAATATGTAAGATTAATAAAACCCTATAATGTGAAAATTTATGACACAAGAAAAACAACCCCCGGGCTGAGGTATTTAGAGAAATATGCTGTAAGATGCGGTGGCGGATATAACCACAGAATGAATTTAAGAGATATGGTGCTGATTAAAGATAATCACCTTAAGGTATTAAGCGACAAATTACTGCTTGCGGATGTTATAAAAAAAATAAGAAAAAAAATACCAAGAAAAATACAGATTGAGGTAGAAACAGAAAACCTTGGGCAGATAAGGGAAGCATTGGATGCCCAAGCGGATGTTATTATGCTTGATAACATGAATATAAAGAGATTAGAAGAAGCACTCAATCTCATAAAGGCGATGAGATATAACGACAAACCTCTTGTTGAGGTATCCGGCGGGGTAAATTTAAGTAATATAAAAACAATAGCCGCCTTAGGTGTAGATAGAATATCAATAGGCGCTTTAACCCATTCTTCGCAGGCTCTTGATATTAGTTTGGAAATAACAGGGTGACAATGAAGGTAACCGGGAAAATATTACAGATTCTCAAGGGTAACATGGATAAATTTGTTTCCGGGGAACAGCTGGGAATAAAATTTAAGATTTCCCGTACAGCTATATGGAAAAGTATACAGAGACTTAGGGCTAAAGGTTACAGAATCACAGCTCATAAGAAAGAAGGATATAAATTAATAAGCGTTCCTGATTTCCTGTTGCCTCAGGAAATCCAGGATGGGTTAAAAACGAAGTTTATCGGCAAAAATATCTATTATTTCAGAAAAATACCTTCGACCAATGAGCACGCAAAGAAGCTCGCTATGAAAGGTATAGAAGAAGGTACGGTAGTAATAGCCGAAAGACAAACAAGAGGCAAGGGCCGTTTGGGACGTCACTGGGCATCCCCCGCAGGCGGTATATGGCTTTCTGTTATTTTGCGACCTAAATTCACACCCCAGGATGCCCCGATAATTACAATGGCAGCGACATTGGCTGTTGCAAGAGCAATAGAGGAAGTAACGGAAATTAATGCTAAGATAAAGTGGCCTAATGACGTAGTTATAGAAGTAAAGAAAAAAAGCCAAACAAAAAAGCCACAGGTTAAAAAAGTCTGTGGTATATTAACAGAAATGGCTGCGGAGATAGCCAGAATTAACTATGTTATAGTAGGAATAGGAATTAATGTTAACAACAAGATACCCAGGGACTTAAGGAGTATCGCTTGTGGCTTGAATGAACAGCAGTATGATATTAACCGTTCCCTGCTGGCTAAAAGATTATTGGAGAAACTGGAATATTATTATTGTTTAATGCTTGAGAAGAGGTCAGCTCATATCATAAAAGAATGCAGAAAGCTATCGGTAATTCTGGGTGAGATGGTAAAAGTCCGCTTCCCTGATAGAATAATTACCGGCAGGGCCATAAATATAAATGACAAAGGTTCGTTAATATTGAAGTTAAAAAATAATACCAGACAGGAAATAATTGCTGGAGATATAAGTCTTAGGAGGTAATATAAATATGAAATTGTTACGAACTATAGGAATTACAGCGGTTTTATTATTTTTATCAGTAAACTTGAATGCGGAAACATCTAAACTTAAACAGGAGGCTTTTTCTATGCCAGAAGATCCGGTGATAATCATGAAAACAAACGAGGGAGCAATAGAAATAAAACTTTTCCCCAAAGTTGCTCCAAAAGCTTGTGAAAACTTTATCCGTCTTGCCCAGAAAGGTTATTATGACGGAATAATTTTTCACAGGGTTATTAAAAATTTTATGATTCAGGGTGGAGATCCTACAGGCACTGGCAGGGGGGGAACAAGTATATGGGGGGAACCTTTTGAGGATGAGGTATCAAAGGATGTTAAATTTGACAAACCCGGGTTGCTTGCTATGGCTAATGCAGGGCCTGGTACTAACGGCAGCCAGTTTTTTATAACCACAATCAAAACCCCGTGGCTCAATATGCGACACACAATATTTGGTGAAGTCATTAAAGGTTATGAGATAGTACAGAAAATTGAAAATGTAAAAAAGGGACCCGGTGATAGACCGATAGAAGAACAGAAAATACTCAAGATGTACTTAAAGAAATCAGAAAAGAAAAAAGGCAAATGATAAGGAGATTTTAAGATGCGAAAAATAATAGCAGAGCGAAGAGGATTAAAACGGATAAAAATAGATTTACCCATTAGGTATTGTTATCATGATATTATGGGGCCAGCAGCTTCTAGAGAAGCAACTGCACTCGATATAAGCTCAGGTGGGATTTCATTTAAGGTAGGGGAGACTTTTTCACTTTCTACCATATTGAAAGTTGAGGTAGACCTTCCTGCATTTCCAAAGCCGGTTGAGATTTTGGTAAAAGTCGTAAGAGTGGAACAAACTGATAAAGAAAATAATTTTATTGTAGGAACTACTATTACACGTATTAACGAGCAAGACAAACAAAAGATAACTATCTATTTTGAACAAGCTGACATTCTTGAATTATTTCAGGCAACAGTAGATGCCCTAGCCTCTGATTTGCATTTATCTGTAAACCATCCTCCCATATTGCGTGTCGGAGGAGAGTTGCAGCCTATACGTAATAAAGGAGTATATAATTCAATGGATTTAAAACGCATTATTTATAGTATTATGACTGAAGAGCAAATAAAGTTTTTTGAAGAAAACCTGGAATTAGATTTCTCCTATTCTGTTTCTCCTATTATTCGTTTTCGTGTTAATGTGCATTTACAAAGAGGTAATGTAGAAGCAGCTTTTAGAAGAATTGAGGCACGAATTAAAACTATACAGGAGCTCGGCTTACCAACGGTAGTGGCTGACTTGGCAAGAAAAAGAAGAGGAATAGTCCTTTTGACAGGAGCTACCGGCAGTGGGAAAACCACGACCATGACAGCTATGGTTGACTTAATTAATTCTGAAAGGGAATGTTTAATTATAACTCTGGAGGACCCAATTGAGTATGTTCACGTATATAAGAAGAGTATAATTAAGCAAAGAGAGATTGGTATGGATACTAAATCATTTGCTACTGCACTAAGGCATGCGATGCGTCAGGATCCGGACGTTATTGTAGTAGGAGAAATTCGTGATTTAGAAACAATCTCTACAGCTTTAGCAGCGGCAGAAACAGGCCATCTTATTATAGCGACTTTGCCTTCCTACGATGCTGCTCAATCTATTAGCCATATTGTACATATGTTCCCTGCACAGCAACAGAGACAGATCAGATTACAACTAGCTGATACTCTACAGGGTATCGTTAACCAGGTTTTGTTACCACGAGCAGACAATCCCTTTGAACGCGTAGTAGCTACTGAAACCTTGATTACAACGTCAGCGGTGCGTAATATTATCCGTGAACAAAGATTAGAACAATTACCTTACATTATTCAAACAGGTTCGCAGTTTGGCATGCATACTATGCAGAATTCATTAGAAAGATTACATAATAAAGGAATAATAACTAAAGAATCAATGATGAAGCGTTCCAAGAGTTAACAGGCACAAATTTTTATCTAAAAGGAGAGTATAGATATGAAACAAAAAGATAAAAAAGTACTTTTGATAGACGATTCTATTTTTGCGCATACTGTTGTGAAGGATTTATTTGATGGGCATGAATTTGACCTGGTTGCTGCTGCAATAGACGGTGAAAAGGGGGTAGAATTATTTAAGGAAACAAAACCCGATGTTGTTCTTCTTGACATTGTTCTTCCCGGAAAGCAGGGGGATGAGATTTTAGAGGATATATTAAAGATTAACTCGGACGCCAAAATTATAATGGTCAGTTCTTTGGCTACTGAAAACAAGATATTGAAATGCCTCAGAAAAGGAGCCAAGAACTTTGTTCCTAAGCCTTTCGAAAAGCAAGAGCTGATTAACGCAATAGAAGAAGTAACTAAAACAGGAGCGGTATCATATTCAGTGGTATCTGTATTAAAAGATGCAAACATCGGCGGTAAGTTCTTCGGTCAATATCTTCTGGCTAAAAATAAAATCACCTCCCAAGAGTTGGAGGCTGCCCTTAAATATCAAAAAGAAAAGAATTTGACTCTTGAGACTATTTGCAAGAGGGAAGGGTTGCTTAATGAAGATGAGGCCAAGCAGGTTCATAATGTGCAGAAGGAATTTCCGGATAAGAGCTTTGCAGAAATCGTTGTAGAGAAAAACTTTTTGGACCAGGAAACATTAGAGGATGTCATAAAGGAGCAGAAGAAAAATCAGGTTTATTTAGGTCAGGCTCTGGTGGGTGTCGGGGCAGTGTCTCAAGAAGAGATAAATCAGGAACTTAAAAATTATAAAGAAGAACAGGACAGGATTGAGGGAGAAATAGTCTATAACCTCTACAAGCTTGAGGATAAGGATGCAGTTAAAATATTTGTGAGCTTTACCGTAAATGCGATTAAGCTATTTGAGCAGATGCTCGGGATTCCTGTTAAGATGAACAGGTGTGTACCTTTAGCCGATTCATTTGAGACCAGGGAATACCTGATTGAACAGAAGGCGCACGGGGCGCTCAAGACATCTTTTCTTTTTAATTTTTCCAAAGAGATGGCCAGGTGTATATCTTCTGTTTTATTTTCAAAAGAGGTTACTAATGTAGATACCTATGGTATTGATGCATTAAAGGAGTTCCTGAATATAGTCAGCGGGAATTGTTGTTCCAAATTGAGTAATATCGGGGTGAATATCGAGATGAAAGCTCCTGAGCTATGGGTGGAAGGAACTTATCCGAAAAAAGGGAAGTTTACCTATGTTTCTCTGATCTCATCCGGGGGAGATTTTGAGATTTTGATGAAACTGGATAAAGTATAGGGTAGAGGAAGAGGAAATAACACAGAAAATAAAAGGCGGAATAAAAATGGCTAATTTTTCTTTTGATGTTGTATCTGAGGTGGACTTACAGGAAGTTGATAATGCGGTTAATCAGGCAAAAAAAGAACTGCTTCAGAGATATGATTTTAAGAACTCCAAGTGCTCCATTGATTTTAACAGAAATGAAAAAAAGATAACTTTGATCGGAGACGATGACTTTAAACTCCGTGCTGTTAAAGATGTTTTAGCCACAAAAATGGTTAAAAGGGGTGTTAAACTTAAAGCTCTCCTGTTTAGAGAACCTCAGAAAGCATTTGAAGGGTCTTTGAGGCAACTTGTTGATATATCCGTAGGTATTGATAAGGAAAAAGCTAAGGAACTGGTTAAGATTATAAAAAAACTGAGATTAAAGGTGCAGGCTAGTATAGAAGGAGAAAAATTAAGAGTTTCTAGTCCTAAAAAAGATGACCTACAAGTAGTTATTGCGCATCTAAAAAGCATTGATTTTCCGTTAGCTCTTAGTTTTCGTAATTATAGATGACAAATATTTTTCCTTCAATGAGTTTAGAAGATATATTTAATGAAAATGGATTGGTTGCTCAGAATCTTTCCAGTTTTGAATTCCGTTCACAGCAGTTAGGAATGGCTAAGGCTGTAGAAAGGACTATTGAATCAAGAAGGCATCTTTTAGCTGAGGCAGGCACAGGCGTGGGCAAGAGTCTTGCCTACCTTGTGCCTTTTATTATGTGGGCAAAAGAGTCTGATAGAAAAGTGGTCATTTCAACCTATACCAAGACTTTACAGGAACAGCTTGTAAACAAAGACCTGCCTTTTCTTAAAAGTATATTAGGCATTGATTTTAAGTTTGCCCTCTGTTTAGGCGGGCAGAATTATATTTGCTTGAGAAGATTTAACCATGGATATAAACATGACTTGTTTGAAAGCGAGAAAGAGTTAGACGAAATAAACAGGATAAGGGTGTGGATAGAGAGAACCCAGAGCGGACTTTGTTCTGATTTGGATTTTGAACCAAAAAATATTACATGGACTAAGATATGTAGAGAAACTGATCTGTGTTTAGGAAGAAAATGTTTGTATAAAAACAGCTGTTTTTATAACAGGGCAAGATTGACGCAGAATCAGGCTGATATTCTGGTGGTAAACCACCATTTGTTCTTTGCTAATCTTGCATCAGGTGGCAGGGTTCTTCCTGCTTTTGAAGGGGTTGTCTTTGATGAAGCGCATACCTTGGAAGATGTTGCAACAGCATATTTGGGTGTTGAGATAAATAATTTTAAGATAAAGTATTTTCTTGATTCGATATATAACCCGCAATCTAGAAAAGGGTACTTAAGGAGAATAAGAAAGCTGAATAAAGAAAAAGCAGATAAAATCGAGAAAGCTCTGGGTCATGTAAGAGTAACAAGCCAGATGTTTTTCTCGGAGCTGGTGTCCAAGCTTGGCGGAGATACAAAGGTACAGAGAATAAGAGAAAAGGATTTTATATTCAACCATATAAAAGAGTCAATGACAGAACTTCTCTGGCTCCTGGACAATATTTTAGACGGAACACAGGACTTGGAGGATAGAATACAGATTAAGTCTTTTGTAGTGCGCGGTAGAGATATAAATCGCGGGCTTGATATAATTCTTAAGCAGGCCTTGGATGAAACAGTAGACATTGATTCAAATATTGATGAGGCAAGATCTCCTAACGGTGTCTACTGGGTGGAGATTTTAGCAAGACCAAGAAGATCAAAATACAGTTTATACGCTGCGCCTGTAGATATATCAGGAGAGTTTAAGTCTATGATTCTTGATAATATTAAACCTGTTGTTTTTACATCCGCTACATTAAGTACAAATGGTAATTTTGATTTTATAAAGAAATCTCTTGGTGTAGAAGATGCGGATGAAGTCCTGTTAAACTCCCCATTTGATTATAGTTATCAGGCGCTTGTTTATACACCCAACAGTATGCCTGACCCGACAGTAGATTTTAAGAGTTATCAGGAAGAGGTGATATCAGAGATTAAAAGAATTATTGAGATTATGCAGGGAAGAACATTTGTTCTTTTTACCAATTACAGGATGCTTGATGTTACAAATGATGTACTTAAGGAAGAACTTGGAGATTTTAATATATTAAAACAGGGTGATGCACCTAGATATAAGTTGTTAGAAAGATTTAAGAAAAAGGATAAGTCAGTTCTTCTTGGAACAAGCACCTTCTGGCAGGGGGTAGATGTTCCTGGGAGAGCGTTAGAGTGTGTTATTATTACCAAGCTTCCCTTTGCTGTTCCTGATGAACCTATTATTGAAGCAAAGATGGAACTGATCAGAGATGAGGGTCGAAATCCGTTTATTGAATACCAGATTCCACAGGCAATTATTATGCTTCGTCAGGGTTTTGGTAGGCTTATAAGAAGAAATAGTGATATTGGTATGGTGGCTATACTTGACCCAAGAATCAAGACAAGGTTTTACGGAAGGAGCTTCATAGGAGCTTTACCCGAGTGCCAGCATACATCAAATCTGGATGATGTTGAGGAATTCTTTTTAGCTCAACACAAGAGGTAGAAATAAAATAGAATAAAAACTTAAGGGTCAAGCAGGAGCGATACTTGACCCTTGGACCTTAGTGATAGCTTAAGGTTACTGATACTTTGGCTTTTAATATATATTATTCCTCTTTCCACGATATGATATTTGCCATATATGGCAGGTGGGGAAGAGGATTATTTTTTAGGTTATTATCAAAGGCATAGGTTCTTGTCCCTTGATATACTCCTGCAATATTAACCCCGTCCTTTACTATAAAACTACCGGCAAAAGTAAAGTCGTTTGCTCCAGGGTTGGATTCTGCTTTGAACTCCCCGTAAGGAGCTATAATCTGCCCGTTGATAACTACATCATCAGGAGCATTTGAATCAATCAGAACATCTTCTGTAGCAAAGAAACCTGCTGCTGTGCAGGGATCGCCTAAAGGGTCGCCGTGAATATCCTCAGCGGTGCCGTAGGTAATGTTTCCTGTGAATGTAATTGTTCCTGTGGAAACAAATATGATCTGTCCGTGAATGGTCCCCTGTATTTCCATATCTCCTGAGCAGAAATAGAGGTGGTGTCCGTTAGTAGGCGGATATATGTCGGTAGCATTTCTGAATGTATTCTGTGTGATGATACCTGAGGCGTTGCCTAAAGATGCCAGGTTTTTGTAATATTGGAGTTTCGCATCGTCTAATCTCGGAAATGTTTTTGCTGTTCCTTTCCATGGTTCATTATTACCGTCAGGATTTGCGTCTAATACCTGGACATGACTTTGGTCAAAGCTAGCGTCAAAATAGTTGCAGGAATCAGAATAGGTGACTGATTGGACTATAATTGGGTCACCGCTTTGTTGAAAGGTTAAATTTTTCGCATAAACTTTACCCTGACTTATATTCGTGCCGCCTGCGATAATCAGGTCGCTGTTAGAAGCACCAAAATATTCACCCGGAGAATCGGTTTCAATCTCAGCTACGATTCTTTTCTGAGGCGGGTCCCAATTTCCTTTCTTTTCCAATATGCCTATAGAAATTGCTTCCACGATCCTTGTAGGAGGAGGAGATATTTCAGTAAGAGTTACAGTATATGTTCCGAGGCTCACTTCATAATAAGTCATGTTATCAAGGTTATTAGGGTCCTCTCTTAATTGAGCAAGTGCTGCTTCAATCCCCGAGTCAGCCATATATAGGGCTCTGTTGCCTTTTTCTATGATAATCGAGGTTCTGTTAGTCTGAGAGATACGTGGCAGGATAGCTAATACTGTAAGAACAAGAAGAGTACACATAAAAAAAACCAGTATCAGAGCAAAGCCTTCTTCCTGTTTTAATAGTTTGAATTTATAACTCATCTTTCTTCCCTCTTATGGATTTCTCATGCAGACCTCGGTTTTAAACCGCATGTTTGCTTTGGCACTTTTTATAAAAGGTTTTTTAAGTATGATATCTATGGAGATCATTTTTCCAGCATAATCGAATATCTTGGGATGGCTGGCATTTACCGGTTCCACATCCTTAAGAAGCGTTGTCTTTATAATAGGTGAAACAAGCGGGATAACATCTGTACTGGAAGTCTCTTTTATGAGTTCATTTGTAGCTGAATCTAAATAGTAACTTATTGCTCCTCCATCTATGGTAAGGAAGGCAAAAGAGGTCGGCTGGACATTTGCAGGATTAAAGTTTTTTGCACCTCTTATGTCCTTACTCATAACGTATAACGCACTTTTAGCAGAGTCCTGTGCATCCAGTTGAGAGTTGATGTGTCTGAAATGATTGATATTTTCTGCTACCACAACAGCTACTGTCGCAATGATACCTAAAATAGCTATACTTACAAGTAATTCAATATAGTTCATGCCTTTTTTATTTTTTAGGATTTTGATACATTTCGACATTTCTCATCACCTCTGTTGACTGTTTACCCCGTTTTTCGGCCTTTCTAACGGGGTTTACATACCGCTATATTTAGGTTCTATGGCAATATCGACGTTTGTTAATATGTCTCCCGGGTTTACTCCTGATACAGAAGCAGAACCGCTTTCGTAATCAGACGTTGAGTCAGTTGTTACCGTTACTGTTCCCCCTCCCGAGATAGGGACATTGGAAATGCTGTAGTTGCCGTTAGTGTCAGTAGTAGTTGATTTTCCACCGCTTCTTACTCTTATATTTGCTACACCATTTCCGGTTTCAATATCTGTTATGATACCGCTTATAAAACAGATGTCTTTTTTTGTTAAAATCAGATTTAAGTTAACAGTCTCATTATTTATTAAATCTATGTAACGAGAGCTGGAGTTATACTCAGTTTTTGATGCTCTTACCCTGATGCGTACTTTTGATATATCTAATGTACAGTCTACCGTTACCTCATCAGCAGGAGGTGGATCCGGGGGAAGATATTTAGTTTTACTGGTACTTATAATTTGCCGTACATCGTTTAATTCATAAAATCCTGTCACACCGGATGAATCAGATGTATCTGTATAATATCCAAGGGAGGTACTACAGGAAACAGCAGCACCGCCAAGACCTATTCCAACGGTATCTTCATAAATAAATCCTTGAATGTCTCCCTCTATGCCTCCCGGCAGCTGGAAATATATGCGTCTTTTTTCTCCTGCGTCAAAGTTTGGTCTTACGTTATTTAATTCATATGTTCCGTCGGCTTCTGTCCAGGCATAGGTCCATGTTCTGGAGTTGTAAGTACTGTCAAATTTCTCCGCATATATTTTTACTTCATCTTCGTTAGCTAATCTTGGTGGATTCTCACCTTCTTTAATCTCTACTGTTCCGATTACTGTAGCTATAGAGTCTGAAGGATAAAGTTCTATATCACAAACATTAAGCTGGTTCTTTCTTACAGCAATACTTTTTTCACCTTTAAGGTAGTCTGTCTTTGAAGCATAGATAGGTGGATTGGAAGAATATCTGGCACGATTCTGTTCATACATGTTGTAATAAGCATAATCCCCGTTGGAATCAGTAACTACAGGATAACCATATAAGCCCGAGTCAATATGCGGGTCTGCTTCTACAGTTGCATTTTCAACAGGAAGAGTTGTTAGGGCATCGGTGATTTTACCTTTAAGCCAACCCAGACGTTCTACAGAAGGGGAAAAAACACCATGGGGCGGGTCTCCGACGAAGTCTGAGAGTCTTATCTTTGTATAACCCAATGCACAGTAACCCCATTCAAAAGCAGGGTCTTGTTCCTGGATAGTATAAAGAGAGCCGTTTTTTCTGTATACTCTTCCCCAATAGTAACTTTGAGGTGGTCTGACATTACGGATGATATATGTATTTGAGAAGGGAGGTATGAGGTTGGAGGTATCTGTATAAACAGCCCACCACCTGGTTTGGGAACCCCAGTTGAAATATACCCTTACTCTTATATTGTCAATTTTTGTTATAATATTATTAGCACTATCATAAGCATCTGTTATATTTCCTGTAATGTATCCAAGAGGGTCTAAAGTGATATCAGAAGCTGTGACGATTTCTGTAGCTTTGACAAGAACATCAACGCTTTTTTCCCAGGAGTAATCAGTGCTGTTATAATATCCCTGTTCAAACATTGTGCTTGTGGGTGATGAACCAAGTTTTTGCGCAATGATAGGTTGAGTGCCTGTTCGAACCCTGGTAAGGGTGAAAAAGCCGCTACCATCCGTAGTAGCAGTTATGTCAGGTCCTCCTATTAGTATATTAGGCGCCCAAACAGTAGCTCCCGGAATTCCATAGCCCACATTATCTTTCACGTAACCTATTACTGTCCCGCCGGTTGCAGGGGAGCTGCCTTTGACGAGTTTCAAATAATAGTTTGATTGTTTCTGGTTAGTTCCTTCTTCCCATGATATTAGTACTCTAATTTCTCTTTCCCCTGAAGAGTTAATGTCTCCTATGGAACGACTTGCCGTTAAATTAGGAAATTCACTGCGTGTGATGGAATTGGAGGAAAGAATATCTAACCCCTCAAAACTTGTGCCTGAAGCGGCCTTGGTTTCTTCTAAAAGTTGTTGGGCAAAATTGTCTGCTTTTATTCTGTTTCTATCGTGCAATGTGCTTATAGATAGCTGGCTTGTTATATGGAAGATTCCTAAGACAACAATAGTCAGTATAACACCGGCAAATGCTATTTCTATAAGAGTGAACCCTTTTTTGTTGTTCTTGAGGCAGAACATTACACTTACTCCTTTCTATAATCTTAAATTATTTTAATATATAAATATAAAAACCGACTTACCTTTTCTTCGGCAACTCGGCTGTCTTTTTACTGCTCGTTATCGGTGCACCCGGCTGTCTTTGTCTAGATTAAGACCCGTGGTTTTGCGTCTCTGTCTCACGACAGATTTGCCTTTTCGGAAATTTAGTAATATATATATACTCTCTATTATAATTATACCACAAATTATTGCTCTTGTCAATAGACGGTTAATTTTGATTTTTTATTGGTTATTTTCCCTTGACTTCTAATATTAAAATATAATATAATACATACTTCGAAGTATATATTACTGAGGAGTCAATGATGAGCGAAAAAGATGACTTGATTTTACAGCGCAAGCAGAAGCTTAAAGAATTGTACAGCGACGGTATAAATCCGTATCCTAATAAATATAGATATACTCATACCGCTTTAGATATAGTAACCGAATTCTCTTCTCTGGCCGAAGGGGAAGAGAGTGAGAATACCGTCAGAATAGCTGGTAGGATAATAACCACCAGAAATATGGGGAAGGCAAGTTTTTCGCATATCAAGACAGAATCTGATAACATCCAGATTTATATGCGTAAGGATATGGTAGGCGATGAGAAATATAAGGTATATAAAAAATTAGATATAGGTGATTTTATCGGGGTAGAGGGGAATGTTTTCAGGACAAAGACAGGTGAATTAACCGTCAAAGTACGGGATTTTGTAATTCTTGCTAAGTCTCTCAGACCTTTACCTGAAAAATGGCACGGGTTAAAGGATATAGAAACAAGATACCGTCAGAGGTATGTTGATTTAATTGTCAATCAGAATGTAAGGGAAGTATTTATCACCCGTAGCAAGATAATAAAAACACTGAGGGAGTTTCTTGACAACGCGGGTTTCCTTGAGGTTGAAACTCCGATGATGCAGTCGGTTGCAGGTGGAGCGACAGCACGCCCTTTTGTTACGCACCACAAGGCATTGGGGATGGATTTGTTTTTACGCATTGCTCCTGAGCTTTACTTAAAAAGGCTTGTTATAGGCGGACTGGAAAAGGTTTATGAAATTAACCGTAATTTCAGGAACGAAGGCATATCGAAGAAACATAATCCCGAGTTTACTATGTTAGAACTGTATCAGGTATATATAGATTATGAGGATGTGATGGCTTTGTGTGAGGAGATGTTAACCTATACCGCCCAGAAGGTACTGGGGACTTTGCAGCTTAAATACCAGGATAAATATATTGATTTATCATCCCCGTGGCAGAGAATAAGTCTCTATGATGCAATAAAAAAATATACTGGTCTTGATTTCGGAGAGATTAAGAACGTAAAAGAAGCTAAAAAAGCAGCAGAGACTCTGAACGTAAAAATTGAAGATAATTATAAACGCGGTAAGATTATGAACCGTATTTTCGAGGAACTTGTGGAACCAAAGCTGATTTTACCCACTTTTATAATTGATTATCCCGTGGATGTTTCTCCTCTTGCAAAGAGTAAAGCCAGTGTTCCTGATATGGTTGAGCGTTTTGAACTCTATATAGGGGGGCAGGAGATAGCAAACGCTTACTCAGAATTAAATGATCCGCTGGAACAGGAGAAAAGGTTAAACGCCCAGCTTAAAGAGAGAAAAGAAGGTGATGAAGAGGCACAGATGCTGGATGAAGATTACCTCAGGGCAATGGAATACGGTATGCCCCCATGCGGAGGATTAGGTATAGGAATCGACAGGCTTGTTATGATACTTACTGATTCAGCTACTATTAGAGATGTAATTCTATTCCCGCAGCTAAGAAAGGAAGTGAAGCAGTAAAGTAGACAGAAACTGCTCAAATCGTTATGCGTTACGAACTATTCATAAGTTTGAGATATTTGAGGGCTAAACGTAAGCAGGTTCTTTTATCCATTATTACGTTCATTTCCATCGGAGGGGTTGCTTTAGGGGTTACCGCGTTACTTGTAACTTTATCGGTGATGAACGGTTTTAAGAGTGACCTTACAAACAAAATTTTGGGAACATATGCTCATATAGTTGTTCTGCACCAGACAGGTCAGGGATTAAGCAATTATACTGGTGTTCAGAAAGAAATAGAAAATATCCCCCATATTATTGCTTCTGCCCCTTTTGTTTACGGCCAGATTATGCTAAAAGCAGGAGACAATGTTGCGGGTGCAGTAGTTAAGGGAATAAACCCTGAAGCTGAAAGTAAAATAACAGATTTAAGAAGGAATATAACAGCAGGAAATTTAGATACGCTTAATGGTTCAAAAAGCATTATTTTAGGAAGCGAGTTAGCAAGGAATCTCGGTGTGGTGTTAAATGAGGAGGTATTTCTCATTTCTCCAATGGGGGTTGTTTCTGCTTTCGGATTTATACCGAGGATGGAGAAGTTTACTGTAGGAGGGATATTTAACTCCGGGATGTATGACTATGATAGCAACCTGTCTTATGTTTCTTTGCAATCAGCCCGGGATTTTTTTAACTTAGGTGAAAAAATTACAGGCATTGCGGTAAAGACGGATAATCCTTACAGGGCGCAGGAAGTTTCTTTGAATATGCAGGAGGAGCTTGGTTTCCCCTACTGGGTGCGCAGCTGGATGGTAACTAACCGTAATTTGTTTTCCGCCCTGAGGCTGGAAAAGATCACAATGTTTATTATCCTTGTCCTTATAATCCTGGTTGCTGCCTTTAATATAGTGGCTACCTTGATGATGATGACTATGGAGAAGACCAAGGATATAGGCATATTAAAAGCAATGGGTGCAACCAGAAAGAATATAACAAGAATTTTTATATTTGAAGGTTTAATAATAGGTGTTATAGGAACCGTTCTCGGCTGTATCGGAGGGTTTGCAATTTCAAAGCTCCTTGATGTATATCAGTTTATAAACATTCCTTCTGATGTTTATTATCTTGATAGATTACCGGTCGAGATGCAATTGGGTGATTTCCTGATCGTTGCAATCTCAGCTATAGCGATAAGCCTTCTGGCTACGATTTATCCTTCTTATAAAGCGGGAAAATTAGACCCTTGTGAAGCAATAAGATGTGAGTGAGTATATATATGGATAACAGAAATCTTATAACAGCTAGAAATTTGGATAAGAGCTATTTTAATAATAACAGAGAACTTCATGTCCTAAAAGAGGTAAATTTAGAAATTAAACACGGGGAAATTTTAGCTATTGTCGGGCCAAGTGGTGCGGGCAAGAGTACGCTTTTACATATTTTAGGGGCGTTGGACCGTCCTACGCAGGGAGAAGTTCATTTTGAAGATAAGGATATCAGCCGGTTAAATGATAATGAACTCTCTTATTTGCGCAATAGGAATATAGGTTTTGTTTTTCAGTTTCACCATCTGTTGCCTGAGTTTACGGCAGTTGAGAATGTATCTATTCCGGGTTTTATGTATCTAAATAGTAGCGGGATAGAAGAAGTTAAAGATAAAGCAATGAATGTTCTGCGGCAGGTAGGGTTAGGAGATAGAATGAATCACAGACCTTCTGAGCTATCAGGTGGGGAGCAACAGAGACTTGCTGTAGCAAGGGCTTTAATAAATGACCCACAGATAATCTTAGCTGATGAGCCGACAGGCAACTTGGATTGGAAGAACAGCGAGGTTGTTCATAACATCCTATGGGAGCTTAACAGGAATAAAAAACAGACTCTGGTTATTGTTACTCATAATGAGGAACTGGCCGGAAGAGCATCGAGAATTATTCATTTAGTAGACGGAAGAATTGTTTAAGGATAGATTAAGAAGGGAGAACTCAGTATGTTGTGTAATATCTGTCATAAAAAAGAGGCAGTAATTCATTTTACGGAAATAATAGATAACCAGATAACAAAATTGCATCTGTGTGAGGAATGTGCCAAGACTAAAGGATTGCAGTTTCCTTTTGGAAAACCACTTTTTTCTATGGCTGATTTATTGGCAGGTTTAAGCAATTTTGATACATATTCTTTGGAACAAAAAGCCAAGGTAAAGTGTCCAAATTGTGGGGTTACATATAACGATTTCAAGAGGAACGGTAAATTGGGCTGCAGCGAATGTTATAGTTGCTTTAAGGCTGAACTCAAGCCTATTCTTAAAAGAATCCACGGAGGAATTTCTCACCTGGGTAAAGCTCCTGTAGCCAGAGGTAAAAAAACTACACGCAGGAAGAAAAAAACAACAGGCCCTCCATCTGTTGACATCCAGATAAATCAACTGCATACAGAATTGCAAGAAGCAGTTAAAAATGAAGAATATGAAAAAGCAGCTGTGATTAGAGACAAAATAAAAGAATTAAAAAGGAGTAGTGTATGAAGCTGAAATATATGCTTGAGGAAAAAAGCGGATGGCTTACAGGGGAAGGTCCTTCCCTTGAGGTTGTAATATCAAGCAGGATAAGATTAGCCAGGAATCTTTCAGAATATCTTTTTCCGAACAAGTCCCAGGAAGACCAACAGAAACAAGTTTTTAAGTTAATAACTGAGGCTGTAAAAAAGAGCAATTATTTTAAGAATGCGGCTATTTTAAGGTTAAATGATCTGGAAAAGGTGGACAGGCAACTTTTAATGGAAAGGCACCTTGTGAGTTTTGAGCATGCCCGTGGGAAAGGTGAAAGGGGGATAATTATAGGTGATAAGGAAATAATAAGCATCATGATCAATGAGGAAGACCACCTGCGCATACAGGCATTACAGCCTGGTTTCCAGCTGTCAGAGGTATGGGATTTTATCACCCGGATTGACGATGAACTGTCAAAATATCTTGATTATGCTTTTAGTGAGGAATGGGGTTATCTCACATCATGTCCCACTAATACAGGAACAGGGATACGTGCATCAGTCTTAATACATCTTCCGGGATTAGTTATTACGGGTGAGATAAATAAAGTATTAGAGGCTTTGTCAAAATTAGGACTGGCGGCACGGGGACTTTACGGGGAAGGGACAAGGGTTATGGGAGATTTCTTCCAGATTTCTAACCAGGTTACATTATGTCAGACCGAAGAAAATATTATAGATAATATAGAACGTGTGGTAAAGCAGATTATAGGTTATGAATTAAAGGCACGGGAGATGTTGAAAAAGGATACCATGGAAGAAAACTATGATAGAGTTTACCGTGCTTACGGAATCTTGAAAAATGCCCGTACTATTAGTTTTGTAGAAGCAATGGAATTGTTATCTAAGGTAAGATTAGGAGTAGATATAGGAATTGATTTGGGTGTCGATATAGGTATTCTTAATGAGCTTATGATTTTTACTCAGCCGGCACACCTGCAGGAATCCTCAGGAAAGATATTAGACCCTCACGAAAGGGATATACTGAGGGCAAAGTTTATCAGGGAAAAATTGAGTTAAAGAAAGTTATATAGGAGGAGATTTAAGATGTTTAATCGTTTTACTGAGAGGGCACAAAAGGTTATTCTCTTGGCCCAGGAAGAGGCTAAGAAATTAAATCATGATTATTTAGGTACGGAACACCTGCTTTTAGGATTGGTTGCTTTGGGTGAAGGTGTTGCTGCAGTTGCTTTGAATAATTTAGGTATAGATTTAAGAAAATTACGCCAGGAAGTGGAAAAAGCTATCGGGATAGGAGAGAACATATTGCTTCTCGGAGAAATCCCGTTTACTCCCCGGGCCAAAAAAGTGTTGGAACTATCGGTAGAGGAAGCCCAGGATATGGGACATAATTATGTAGGTACAGAGCATATCCTGTTAGGGTTAATAAGGGAAGGGGAGGGAGTAGCAGCTAGGGTTTTGAGTTCATTAGGGATAAATTTAGAAAAACTTAAAGCAGAAATTGTAAATATATTAGGTGAAATCGGAGCTGCCCCTCAGGATGAGGGTCCGTCTAAACCCAGGCATAGAACGAAGTCAAATAGTCCTACACTCGATTCTTTCGGTAGGGATTTGACCGTTCTTGCTCAGGAGTCCAGGCTTGATCCTGTAATTGGACGTGAATCAGAGATTGAGAGAGTCATTCAGATTCTTTGCAGGAGAACAAAGAATAATCCTGCCTTAATCGGTGAGCCCGGTGTGGGAAAAACAGCTATTGTGGAAGGATTGGCACAGAAGATTGCTAGTAATAACGTACCTGAGATTTTGTTAAATAAAAGAGTGTTGACTCTTGATTTAGCCGGTGTAGTAGCAGGAACGAAATACAGAGGAGAATTTGAACAGCGCTTGAAACTTATCGTTGAAGAGATTCGTCGTGCGAGAAACAGTATAATTCTTTTTATTGATGAACTACATACCGTGGTTGGAGCCGGAGCGGCTGAAGGAGCCATTGATGCATCTAATATGTTAAAACCTGCCCTTGCACGTGGAGAACTGCAGTGTATAGGAGCTACAACATTAAATGAGTATAAAAAATATATTGAACATGATGCGGCTTTAGAGAGGAGATTTCAATCGGTTATGGTGGACCCTGCTACTGTTGAGGAAACAAAGGCGATATTAAAAGGCCTCCGGGATAAGTATGAGGCCCACCATAGGGTCAGAATTACTGATAAAGCCATTGATGCTGCCGCAGAGTTGTCCAACAGATATATTGCTGACAGATTCCTTCCGGATAAGGCTATTGATTGTATTGATGAGGCAGGAGCCCGGATAAGGTTAAAAAGTACCATGTTGCCTCCTGATATCAAGAATTTAGAGAATGAGATTGAACAGACAGACGAAGAAAAGAAAGCAGCAACGGCTACGCAGGAATTTGAAAAGGCTGCTAAACTCAGGGATAAAGAAAAAGAGTTAAAAACAAAATTAGAGAAAATAAAAGATGAGTGGGAGCAGAAAAAAACTCAGAAAGAACCTGTTGTTACGGAGGAAGATATTGCTTATGTTGTTTCTAAGTGGACAGGAGTTCCTGTTGAAAAACTTACAGAAAAAGAATCGGATAAATTACTCAGGATGGAGGATTACCTGCATAAAAGAGTAATCGGGCAGGATGCGGCCATAAAGGTCGTTTCTCAGGCCGTGCGTCGTTCACGTACGGGATTAAAAGATCCGAAAAGGCCTATTGGTTCATTTATATTTTTGGGACCTACCGGCGTGGGTAAGACAGAGTTAGCCAGGACTCTGGCAGAGTTCTTATTCGGTAATGAAGAAGCTATGATTCGTATTGATATGAGTGAATATATGGAGAAATTTGCGGTTTCACGTTTAATTGGTGCTCCTCCGGGATATGTTGGTTATGAAGAAGGCGGGCAATTAACAGAACAGGTAAGGCGCAGGCCATACTCCGTGATACTTTTAGATGAAATTGAAAAAGCACATTCTGATGTATTTAATATTCTGCTTCAGGTTATGGATGACGGGCAGCTTAGTGATAACCTTGGTCATACTGTAAGTTTCAGGAATACCGTTATAATCATGACCGCTAATATTGGTGCAAGGGAGATAAAAAATGGCAGGGCACTGGGCTTTCAGGCCAGCGAAGACACAGATAAAACCTATAGTCAAATGAAAGACATTGTTCTTGAGCAAATGAAAAAAACATTTAATCCTGAATTTCTTAATCGTATTGATGAAATAGTTGTTTTTCATGCTTTGTCTAAAGATGATATGAGAAAAATTGTTGATTTGATGTTAAATAATGTCATTACAAGACTCAAAGAACAAAATGTTGTTTTAGATGTTTCTAAACTCGCACGAGAGTTCCTTTTAGAGAAGGGATATGACCCTGCTTTTGGTGCACGGCCACTCAGAAGAGCTATCCAGAAATATTTAGAAGACGCTCTTGCTTCTGAAATGTTATCCAAGCAATTTTCAAAAGGAAAAGTTATTTATATTGAATTAGCAGAAGATAAGGAGAAGCTCGTTTTTAAGGAAAAAGTCGCACAGCAAAATTAATATGTCCTGACAACCTACTTTTATTTCCTTCCGGTTTATGGCCTTAAACATTACTCTAAAATGTGAATATTGGTTGGGAGTATCTTAGTTATTATTATTTCTGTCATAGGCTAGTATATATCACAAGGATTGTTTCTATGCGTAAGAGGAAGAGGATAATTACAATATCGGTAATATTGATTTGTCTCCTAGTAGGTACCTATTTAGCTATGAGGTCAGGCATATTCGCTGAACAGTTTAAAGGGGTAGCTGTTAGGGAATTGGAAAAATTGTTCTCAAGAAAAGTACATATCAGACATATTGATACTAATTTCTTCAACCGTATCAACTTGAGAGGTGTAAGGATCGCTAAAGGGTCTGATTTTACCAAAGGGGATCTACTCACTATAGATAAGGTATCCATCCACTTAAATCTTTTGAACTTTATTAACAAGAAACCAAAGTTAGTGGATGCTATTAAAAGTATCACCCTCGTTAAGCCAGCTTTTGAACTTAGCAATAAGGAAGGTAATTGGAACATAAGTTTACCTTTGGCCTCAGGTCCGGAAGAATCTCTCAGGTTAAAGGTTTTTATTTACCGGGGGCAGGTATCAGTAGAGGATGTATCAGGCGGTCCGTTTGATAAGTTAAAATTGCGTTCATTAAAAGGGCTGATTGATTTATCGCTTCCGGCAAAGAAGCATATTCAGTTTACGACAAAAACCAGCTTAAGTAAAAAAGACAAAGTTTCTTTGAATATCGATTTTCTAGGTGATAATTTTGAGGCAGATCTGATTTTAGAAAAAGGTAATCTGTCTAATTATTCAAAATTGATAAAATTTTCTATCAGTAAATATAATTTGACTGAGGGTTTATTTGACGGAAATGTTTCCCTGGTCGGAAATATGCAGAATTTTAACAATATTGTCTATAAGGGGAAATTGAATATTAAAGAAGCAACCGTTCAGATTGAAGATGTAAAAGAAGATATATCCGATATTAAAGCGGAACTGGTGCTGGAAAACGGAATGATCTCTTCGAATAAAATTACCGCAAAACTCGGTAAATATCCTTTTACACTAAGAGGCAATGTTCTTGGATTTGAGTCTGATATTTCTTTGGATTTAGAATTAGATTTTCCAGATGCCGAGTATGACTTGCTTACAGAACTGGCAGATTCTATCGCATCAATCGGGGAAATATATACACTGGGACAGGGTAGTTTTGATTGCCGTGTTAAAGGACCCCTGGATGACCTGAGTGTAGACGGCCGGGTTAAAATAATAAAAGGAGAGGTGTTAAAAGAAAAGGTTTCGGACCTTACGGCTAAATTCCAGTATCAAAATAAATTATTCAGTTTACTTAGTTTATCAACAGGATTTTATAAAGGGCGGATGTCTGTTAGTGGAACAGTAGGCGTAAGCAAAAAGCCTGCTGTGCTTAATTTTGATTTGAGGGCTGAGAATGTGGATTTACCTGGCTACTTAAGATTAGCCGAGAATCAAAAAGATGTTAAAGGTCGGGCTACATTGATTGGAAAAGTAACCGGTAATGTATTCGCGCCTTTATTACAAGCAAAGGTGACCTCGAACAGTTTATATTTAATGAAATATGAGATTCCTATTCTGGAGGGTAAGCTTAAATATCATAAGGATGAACTTCTTATAAACACCTATACAACCGATCGAAAATACAAGGTTGATACAACACTATATTTAAGGAAGGATTCAATTTCAGTAAAGGAATTTAGTGTCTCCTGGGATAAGAGTATGCTCAATATAGAGGGTGTGATTGACCTTAAAAATAAAAACATGGATTTAGATATTAAAACTTCAGGGCTTAAAGCAGAGGATTTTCCTCCTGTTAAGAAGTATTATAAAGATTTAACCGGTGAGTTTTCTTTCAGCGGTAAGTTGAAAGGGAAATTAGATGACTTGGCAGTAAGTGGTAAAATTTTATCAGAAGATTTATTGCTTGCCAAAAAGAAGGTCAGTTTATTTGCTGATTTTACATTTAGCGGAAAAGCATTAGACATTGCCTCACTAGAAATAAATAAGGCTTATAAAGCTAAGGGAAAAATTATTTTTAGCGATATGCCAGATTCTCCTTATCTTGATGTTGATATTTCTGTAGAGGACGGCCAGCTTTATATATTGGGTGTTTTATGCAGGATAGGAAAGGCGAGTGATGAAAATATTAAAGGCATAATAGACGGCAATCTGAGATTAAAAGGGCCATTTAGGGATTTAACAGGTGGCGGAGAAATTAAACTTCAGAAAACTACTGTTTGGGACAGGAGGATAGAAAATTTACATTCCTCTTTCGCTATTTATAACAACAAGTTGGATATTGCCAAATTTATTCTCCAGCAGAACGGGGGTAAAATAAAAGGTACGGCACAGTTTGGAATTAAGGCAGATTCTATTAATGAGTTTAACTTAGATTTAGATTTAGAAGAATTTATGTTTGAGGAAATATTGTTTGCCGGTGACTTAAACGTGAAGGGAACATTAGGTTACGGCGACAAAAAAGAAGCCAAGGCCATACTACTTACATCGGGCTTGAAAATAAATAACCAGCCGCAGGAAATAAAAGCAAGACTGACATATGAAGATAAAATCCTTTATATTTCACCTGTGAGCTCAAAGGATAATTATACGTTTACTGGAGATATTAATTTTAAGCAGGAACCTGAGATGGATGTCAAGTTGAATATAAAAAACGTCTCTGTTGGGCATTTATTGAGGTTAGTTAAAGTTTCCGGGGTAGATGAATTTACAGGGAACCTGAACGGATATGTAAGGTTTAAGGGTAGCTTGAGAAATCCTGAATTGATAGGAAATGTAGATATCAATAAAGGCAACTTAAGAAATTTTGAGTTTGATAAACTGAAGGTCCTTTTATTATTCAAAGATAACATCCTTTTTCTTAAAGAAGTAAAGGGAACATCAAAGAAAGGCAAATTTTTAGTCAGAGGTAATATTAATTTTGATAAGGCTGAACAGCAGTTAGATTTAGCGATAGAAATGGAGGATATGGAATTAAAATCTTTAAGCAATGCTTATTTACCGCGGCTGAAGGAACCTGTTGATGCCCGTCTTAATGGTGCGTTCAAGGTTACAGGCAATTTTGTCCTTCCTGTTGTTGAAGGCAATCTAATATTTACTGACTTTAGGTTTAATAAATATAGGGTTGCTTCTATTACTACCGATTTTTCCTTTAAGGACAAGACATTTAAGATTCTGAGGTTAAGAGCGGAGGAATCAGGAGGTGTATTGAAGATTTCAGAAGGCAGCGGTATAGAGTTGATTTCCGACGGTGTTTTTTCCTTTGATTTACTTGTTGACCTGAGGAATATTAATCTGGCGGGGCTGTCTCTATTCGGGGGGGTATACTTAAAAGGGAAAATAGACTCTACCGGATCAGATACTCGGATTCTTGTCGATATTATAACTGATGGTCTGTGGATGAACGAGCATAAATTTGATAAATCAAAGCTTAAAGTATCTTACTCATCAGGTGAGCTAGAATTTTTGCCTGTTCCTAAAAACCACACTCAACTAATAGGGAAAATTAATTTCAAAGAGAAAGGAGTTTATTATTTCAAGGACATTTATGTCTTAAAAAATAACAGAAAGATTCTTATTGCCCAGGGATATATAAAGGAGAAAGACAGGATTGATTTAACAATGAAGACCGAAAACTTTGATGCGGGGGTAATAGCTGGACTAATCGGAATAAAAGTTCCGGTTGATGGAATGACTTCATTGGATTTGAAAATCTCAGGAACACAGGATAGCCCTTACCTTACGGGTAATATAGGTATTGCGAAAGGGGGCTTTGGAAAGTTTAAGTTCGATAATTTAAGTATCGTTGCCACAGCCATGGACGGGGTTATTAACATAAAGAGGTTAAGCATTGATTTATCAAAAGATAAGCTGAATATCGTTGGTAAAGGAGAAATACCTTTTGCTTTCACTAAAGAGGCTAAGCAAAAGATTAAAGGTCAGCAGATAAATTTGAGTCTGGATATTTTTAGAAGCAACCTGAGTATTTTAACTGATTTATCCAGTAAAATCAGAAAGGCTTCCGGGGAAATAGATGCAAAATTAGATGTGAAAGGAACAATTGATGATCCTTTAGTGAATGGGTATATAAAACTACGGCAAGGTAAAATTACGGCTAAAGAGGTTATTAAAAAGGCTACCGATGTTGAAATAGATATTATAATCGTAAAAAATAAAATAACGATTAACAAATTAAGTGGAAAGATTGGAGATGGATACTTAAATATAGCAGGAAATGTCAGGATAGAGAATTATTCGTTAAAAGAATTTGACGTAGAATTGGCCACATCTCGGAATGTGGGCATAAACTTGAGTATTATGGGTTTTATCCCCAAAGGTAAGCCTAAAATGAGAGTTCATATTTACGGAAATGAGAAAATTCATTATCTTGATGGTGAAATAGAACTTGTAAATACGCATTTTACATATCCTCCACAGAAAACCAATGGGGGTGGGGGAAAGGATATTTTTGAGATAGACTTTTTTAAGAACGCCATCTGGAATTTAGAAATCCGTGCCGGAGATAATACCTGGTATGAGAATAATCTGGTAACAGCAAATATAACAGGAGGTCTTGAGTTTAAGGGCAGGGAGGAAAATTTCAGGGTAACAGGTACGGTAGAAGCACTTAAAGGGGACGTGGAATATATGGGAGTGGAGTTTAAGATTCTGCATGCCGTGTTAGCATTTCATGATAATGTTGCTTATTTAGAAGGCAAGGGCGAAACAAAAAAGGAAGATGATATTATTACGTTAGTTATAGAGAAGACCAGGTTAAAAGATATAAAGCCTAAATTCTATTCCCAGCAGAATCCCGAAATGAGTCAGGAGAAAGTTATAGGTTTGTTGATTTATGGAAAAGATTTTAGCGATCCGCAGCAGGATGCATTATATAAAGAAGATTTGAACAAATTCTTGCTTAGAGAGATGTTTAAGTTAGTGGATGCTAACCTGAGTAGCAGGTTTATACGTCCTATTCTAAAAGACGTTGGTTTAGATGAATTGGTTGATGTGGTGAAAGTAAAAACCATGATTGTTGAAAAGAGCACTTCTCCTGAAGAATCCATATTAGAAGGTTCGCAGCTTACTTTTGGTAAATATTTCACCAACAGAGTATACGTAAGCTATACGACGCTTTTTAAGGCGGGTTTAGCTAATAAATTAGAATTAAAACACAGGGTGGAGTTGGAATACAGGATACAGGGCAGTAAGTTCTTGAAAATGAGAATGGACAGCGAAGAGAAATTCATGGGTATTGAGAATCAGATTCGTTTTTAAGACCCGTGACCCCTGACCCCCGCCACTAAAGATTTGGCGGGCAGGCTTGACCCGAGCGATGAGTTACGAAGAAATTGGTTGGTAAAACAATTTTTTTGTGGTACAATAAATAAAAATTTGCTTTTTAAGGGAGGTGTAAAGGAGTGAGTACCTATGAAACTATTGTTGTTTTTAAGACTAAATTATCCGGTGAAGAAATAGACAAAGCAACTTCTAAAATAGAAGAAATAATTACATCTGGCAATGGTAGAGTTATCTCAATAGATAAATGGGGTATAAAAAAGTTGCAAAGTGATGTTAAGAAGCAGAAAGAAGGATTTTATGTATATATTAAGTTTGACGGACCCGGTGATTTAGTCTCAACTCTTGCTAAAAGCTATCGGGTAACTGACACCATTGTTAAGTTCTTGACTACAAGAGTAGAGCAAAAGAAAGAACCCAAACCTGACAAGGTTCAGGTACCTAAAAATACTCAGGAAACTTCTTCAGGTAACTGAGTGATAATATACCAGGGAGGCGATAAAAGTGGTAAGTGAGAATAAAGTATTAATAATAGGTAATCTAACCAGGGATCCTGAATTGCGCTACACACCCAACGGACAGGCTGTAGCGGGGTTCACAGTAGCTGTAAATAGGCGGTACAAGAATAACATGACAGGTGAGACAGTTGAAAAAACAGATTTTATTCCTGTCGAGGTTTGGAGAAAGCAGGCTGAAAGTTGCAAGCAATATTTAGCCAAAGGAAGTTCTGTCTATGTTGAAGGTAGGCTGCAGACTGATTCTTGGGAGACGGAGGATGGGTCGAAACGAAGCAAACTGAAAGTTGTTGCTCAAAGGGTTCAATTTCTAAATAGGCCGGGAAGAAGCAAGACTGAGAGTGAAAAAGTAGCCGTAAGTTCTGAGGAATTTGAACCTGATTCAGCTGGAACGAATGAGGATGTACCATTTTAGACCTGATATTAAGAATAAACTTTAACAGGGGGTAATTAATGGAGAATAAACCAAGGTATAAATTCAGGAAGAAGAGAGGATTTTCCAGGGGTGCATTTAGAAAAAAAGTCTGCCGTTTTTGCACTAATAAAATAGCTATAGACTATAAAAAAATAGATATGTTGAAGAGTTTTACCACTGAAAGGGGAAAAATTATTCCCCGTCGTATTACCGGAAACTGTGCTCTTCATCAAAGGCGTTTAGCTATTGCTATTAAAAGGGCAAGAGAAATAGGTTTGTTATCGATTACAGGTGTATGAACAGTTGTGCGGAATTAATTATCAGGTTGGAGGAGTCTAAAGTGAAGATAATTCTTAAAGAGGATGTAAAAAATTTAGGTAGACAGGGTGATACAATACAGGTTGCTATAGGTTATGCCAGGAATTACCTGTTTCCGCGTAATTTAGCAATAGAGGCTAGCGATGAAAATTTGAAAGGCCTTGAGCAGGAAAATAGATTAAAGGTAAAAAAACAAGAAAAAGTAATAAAAGAAGCTCAGAAGCTGGCAACAAAGATTGAAAAAATATCATGCACGATTCTGGTAAAAGTTGGCGAGACAGAGAAGATGTTCGGGCAGGTTAATGCTAATGATATTGCTGATTCCTTAGCATCTAAGGATGTTGAGATAGATAAGAAAATGATTCTTCTCCAAGAGCCTATACGGGAATTAGGGGTTTATACTGTGCCTGTGAAGCTCTATACAGATGAAAGTCAGCCGGATAAAAAAGTAATAGCCAAATTGAAAGTCTGGGTTGTAAAAGAGTAAAATTGTATTTTGGGAGTTAGTTATGGTTGATGTAGTTGAAAAAGTCCCTCCTCAAAATTTAGAAGCAGAAAAAGCTGCTTTAGGTGCTATGCTTGTAGAAAAAGAAGCTATAATCGATGCTATAGAAGTTATAGAAGCAAAACACTTTTACAAAGAAATCCATCAGAAGATTTTTGAGGTTATAGTGGGTTTGTTCGATAAAAATGAACCTGTAGATATAACCACTCTCTCGGAGGAGCTGAAAAAGAAAAAATTACTAAAAAGTATAGGCGGGGCTGCGTATTTAACAAGCCTGATTGATAGTGTTCCCACCGCTGCCAATATAGACTATTATGCAAAAATTATCAGGGAGAAAAGCATTCTCAGGTCTTTAATAAACGTATCTACTGATATCTTACATGAAACTTATATGGCTGAAGAAGATGCGGATACGATGTTAGATAAGGCTGAGCAGAAGATCTTTGACCTGTCGGAGAATAAGATTTCCAAGGGATTTATTCCTATAAAAGATATGATTCATGACAGTATTGATTTAATTGACCAATTATACCAGAAAAAAGAACATGTTACCGGGCTTGCTACAGGTTTTAGGGATTTTGACACACAGACTGCTGGTTTACATCCGTCAAACCTGGTCATTATTGCCGGGGCCACATCCATGGGAAAAACCAGTTTTTGCCTTAATGTTGCTGCTCATGTAGGCCTTGAGGAAAAAAAGCCCGTTGCAATTTTTAGTTTAGAAATGTCACGTGAAGAATTATTATTGCGTATGTTATGTTCTGAGGCGAGAATAGGTCTTCATAAAGTAAGGACAGGGTTCTTAGGGAAGAATGATTTTACCTATTTAACCAATGCTGCTTCACGTTTATCCGAAGCACCTATATATGTTGATGATAGTACTCCTCTATCGGTTTTAGAGATGAAAGCTAAGGCCAGGCGCCTTAAATCAGAGAGGGGTCTGAGTTTGATAATTATTGATTATTTACAATTAGTTCATTCTCGTGGAAAAACAGAAAACAGGCAGCAGGAGATAGCAGAAATTTCAAGATCTTTGAAAGGTTTATCAAAAGAGTTGAAAGTACCGGTTATAGCGCTTTCACAGCTGTCCAGGCAGGTAGAAAAGAGGAAGGATTACAGACCTCAGCTTTCAGACCTAAGGGAATCAGGTGCTATTGAGCAGGATGCGGATTTGGTAGCCTTCATTTTTAGGGAAGAGTATTATGAAAGAGAAAAACCAGACGTTGAAGGAATCGCTGATATTATTATTGCTAAACAGAGGAGTGGTCCTACAGGAACTATTAAGATGGCGTTCATTAAGGAGTATACACGTTTTGATAACTTAGCTAAGACAAGAGAATAAAAAGACGGAGGAAAAATGAGTTTTTACAGACCTACCTGGGCAGAGGTTGATTTAGGGGCCCTTGATTATAATATAACTCAGATAAATAAAAAAATAAATAATAATGCTAAAATTTTGGCGATGGTAAAAGCTGATGCATACGGGCACGGAGCGGAAGAGGTTGTAAAAACCTTACTTAAACAAAAATCTAACAGTCAGGCATCTATATCCATGCTTGGTGTAGCTTTGATTGAAGAAGGAATTCAATTACGTCAGGCAGGCTTTGGTGATATTCCCATTTTAATTTTAGGAAGCATATATCCTTTTGAGAATTTTTCTCAGGTTGTTGAATATGACCTGACGCCTACAATTTGTAGTTTGGAGTCCGCACAGTTTCTTTCTAAGATAGCCAGGGCTTCCGATAAGAAAGTTAAGGTTCATATAGAAATAGACACAGGTATGGGAAGAATCGGAATTTCTTCAGGTAGTGCTTTCTCACTCATAGAGAAAGTTTTAGAGTTGGAATATCTTGAGATAGAAGGTATTTACACACATTTTGCAGCGGCGGATAGCGAGCCTGATTTCACTGAAAAACAGATAGATGATTTTAACAAGATACTTAAAAGGCTTGATAAAGCAGATATCAATATACCTCTTGTGCATATGGCTAATAGTGCGGCCATGTTGAAATATAAAACGTCACATTTCAATTTAGTCCGTCCGGGATTGGCTATGTATGGATTACTTCCTTTTCCGACGGCCTTGAAGTATATTAACTTAAAACCGGTCTTTAAGCTGAAAACAAAGGTGGTTTATCTGAAGAAAGTTCCCATACGCACAAGCATAAGTTATGGAAGAACATTTATAACAAAAAGAGACTCGATGATTGCTACTATTCCTGTCGGCTATGCTGATGGCTATAACCGCCTGCTTTCCAGTAAAGGGGAGGTTTTAATTCAAGGGAAAAGAGCTCCTGTAATCGGGCGGGTCTGTATGGATATGTGTATGGTGGATGTGACTGATATCTCCAGGGTAAAAATAGGCGATGAAGTTGTATTGATAGGACAGCAGGGCAAGGAGACTATTTTAGTTGAGGAAATAGCTGATAAATTAGGGACCATTTCTTATGAAGTAGTCTCTATGATAACAAAACGTGTCCACAGAATATACATAAATAGTAATCAAGGGAAGTAACAATGGATCTAAATAATCTCAACAAAAAAATAGATCTTAAAAAAGAATTAAAAACCCCTGCGAAAGTTATTCCATTTATAGGTAGGAAAATTGCTGTCTTCGGCCAGCATATGGGAAGGTTAGCCATTTTATTTCACCAGATTATTAAGTGGATGTTTACCAAACCCATAGAATTTAAGAATATCTATCATCAGATGGTTGAAATCGGAGTAAATTCATTACCTGTAACCTCTCTTACCGCATTATTTACAGGTATGGTATTAGCTTTGCAGACAGGAAGTGCGTCTAAGAATATACTTAATGAACCTCTTTATGTTGGTACAGCCGTAGCTTTTTCTATGGTTAAGGAATTGGGTCCGGTCTTGACCTCTATTGTAATCTCCGGAAGGGTAGGTGCATCCATAGCCGCAGAGTTGGGAACGATGAAGGTTACAGAGCAAATAGATGCATTGCATACGCTTGGAACAAATCCGGTTAAATATTTAGTCGTTCCCCGCTTTATATCATGTATGATTATGCTTCCTATTCTAGCTTTATATGCTGATATTATAGGGATTATGGGAGGTTTTGTAGTAAGCGTTTATAAATTGGGAGTACCTTCTTCTGTTTATTACCATGACATAATTGATTTTATGGGTATGGATGATGTTTTTCACGGTTTTATTAAATGTTTTTTCTTCGCTTTTATTATTATTATGGTTAGTTGTTATAAGGGATTTTCCACAGAGGGCGGTGCGGAAGGAGTAGGAAAGTCTACCACTCAGACTGTTGTAATTTCCATGGTTCTGATCCTGGTTTCAGATTATTTTATAACAGCAGTGTTACAGATGATAGGTATTGGATAAAAATTTAAGGGATTTTATGATTAAAATAATAGATTTACATAAAAGTTTCGGGGAACATAAGGTTCTAAGTGGGATTAATCTCCAGATAAAAGATGGCGAAACAATAGTTATTATAGGGAGGAGTGGCGAGGGTAAGAGTGTATTGTTAAAGCATATCGTTGGGTTGCTCAAACCTGATAAAGGATCAGTACAGATAAACGGAGAGGACATAACCAGGATGGATGAAAAGCATCTATCGGAGGTACAAAAAAGATTCGGTATGCTTTTCCAAAGTGCAGCTCTTTTTGATTCTTTGACAGTAAGGGATAATGTTGGTTTTGGACTACGTAACAATTCTCATGTAACAAAAGACCAGATAGACAAAGTGGTGGAAGAGAAATTATCTTTGGTAGGACTTGAAGGTATAGAAAATCTAAAACCCGCAGATTTATCAGGTGGCATGAAAAAACGAGTGGGGTTAGCAAGAGCTATTGCTGCTAATCCTGACTTTATATTATATGATGAACCCACAACAGGGATTGACCCTATTATGGGTGATATAATTAATGATTTAATTCTAGACCTGAAGGCTAAGCTAAAGATTACATCTATTGCTGTAACCCATGATATGGTCAGTGCTTATAAGATTGCTGATA
>DAOVJB010000139.1 GCA_030673425.1 Elusimicrobiota bacterium
AGCTTATAAACAGGGGTCATCTTTATGAGGATTTCTTAAAAGCAATAGAGATGACGAAAAAAAGGCAACATATAAAAATATGCAGCCATGTAATTATAGGTTTACCTGATGAAGCAAAAGAGGATATGTTAAAAACTGCAAAGGCTTTAGGGGAGCTTAAGATAGATGGTGTAAAAATTCATCCCCTTCATGTAATAAAAGGAACAAAATTAGAAGAACTATATAAAGAAGGCTCCTATAAACCCCTGAGGTTAGACGAATATGTACATTTGGCTGTAGAATTCCTGGAATTTCTGTCACCTGATACTGTTATTCAAAGGATAACGGCAGATTGTCCGCGGGAATTTCTCGTGGTCCCGGAATGGATACTTGATAAAAGTAGAGTTTTACAGGAAATAGAAAAAAGACTCTTGAAAGAAGAAAGATTCCAGGGTAGACTTTGTTAATTTATTAACTTGCTTTTTCGCTCCCAATGTGGTAGTTTATTTAAGGTTTGAGGAGGGGTGTATTGAGTATAAATAAATCTTTAGATATTATAAAAAGAGGAACTGTAGACGTCATTTCTGAGGAAGAATTAGTAAAAAAATTAAAGAAGAATAAACCTCTTAATATTAAATTCGGTGCTGATCCTACAGCACCTGATATTCATTTAGGACATACAGTTGTATTGCATAAACTTAAGCAGTTCCAGGAACTCGGCCATAAGATTGTATTCATCATAGGTGATTTTACAGCCTTAATCGGTGATCCTTCAGGCAGGACTGAACTGAGGAAATCTCTTACCAAGGAAGAAATTACCGCCAACGCCAGGACCTATCAGGAGCAGATATTTAAGATTTTAGATAAAGATAAGACCGAACTTATTTATAATAGTCAATGGCTTTCTAAATTAACCCCGGAAGATTTTATGAGTTTATGTTCAAGATATACGGTTGCAAGAATGTTGGAACGGGATGATTTTAAGAAAAGATATAATGCCGGGAATCCCATTTCTATTTTAGAGTTTTTGTATCCCTTAATACAGGGTTATGATTCTGTAGAAGTCGAAGCTGACGTTGAAATAGGAGGGACAGACCAGACGTTTAATCTTTTGGTAGGCAGGGAACTGCAGCGTGATTACAAACAGGAGCAGCAGGTAGTTATCACAATGCCGTTGTTAGAAGGAACAGATGGTGTGCGTAAGATGAGCAAGAGTTACGGTAATTATATCGGTGTAAGTGAAAGCCCAAAGGATATCTTCGGGAAGATCATGTCAATCTCTGATGAGCTGATGATGAGGTACTACCAACTCTTGACTGATGCGGACTTGGGAGTAGTTAAAGAGGCACATCCTGCTCAGGCGAAGAGAAACCTGGCTTCTATTATAGTTGAACGTTATTACGATAAGAAAAAAGCTGTCCAAACGCAGGAGGGGTTTAATAAAATCTTTAAGGATAAAGAGGTTCCCGAAGATATTAAAGAGTATAAGAGGCCTAAAGGTAAAGTTCGGATAATAGATTTGCTGCTTGAGACCGAAATGATAAACAGTAAGAGGGAAGCTAAGAGAATTATCAAGCAGGGTGGGATAAAAATTGACCAGAAGAAAATAACAGACGAGGATTTAGAAATAGATATAGATAAAGAATTTATCATGCAGGTTGGGAAAAGAAAGTTTATTAAAATAATTCCTGAATAAGGATTTTTTGGATAAAGATATGGTCCAACCCAAGCTTTATATTATTGATGGTAATGCCTATATTCATCGGGCTTATCATGCTCTCCCGCCATTAACAAATTCCAAAGGACAACTCATCAATGCCGTTTACGGGTTTACCAGAATGCTGTTAAAGATATTGCGGCAGGAAAAACCTGATTATATCGCCGTATGTTTCGATTCGCCTCATCCCACATTCCGCCACGAGGAATTTCCTGCTTATAAAGCCACTAGAAAAGAGACTCCGGATGAACTGAGGAGCCAGATCCCGCTTACTATGGAGGTGGTTGAAGCGTTAAATATTGCCAGTTTCCAAGCAAAAGGCTATGAGGCGGATGATATCATTGCTACCTTAGCAAAAAAAGCTAAGGATAAAAAGATAAGTACCGTGATCGTTACAGGAGATAAAGATATGTTGCAACTGGTTGATGATTCAGTCAATGTCCTAAACGAACCCAAAGGCATTTTATATGATGAAGAAAAAGTGAAAGAAAGATTTGGCGTTGGTCCAGAGCAGGTTGTAGACATTATGGGGCTTGCCGGTGATAGTTCTGATAATGTGCCGGGTGTTCCGGGTATAGGTGAGAAGACGGCACTTAAACTGATAAAGCAGTTCGGCAATATAGAAGAATTATTGAAAAATGTTTCTGAGGTTGAAGGTAAATTGCAGAAGAAAATTCGGGAATTTACCGAGCAGGCAGAGCTTAGCAAGAGGCTTGTCAGGTTGGACGATGATGTACCGTTAAAAGAAGGAGTGTCCGCTTGCAAATTTAGGGATTTTGACAGACAGAAGTTACTTAAGCTATTTAATCTCCTGGAATTTAAGACTTTAATTAGAGACCTCATAACAAAGGAAGAGGCAAAAGACGTAAAGTATAAAACTATATTCTCGAAATCAGACTTTGAGAAACTAAAAGATAAACTTGCTGAATGCAAGGCCTTCTCACTCGATTTAGAGACAACAAGCTCCCATCCTATGGAAGCCGAAATAGTAGGATTCTCATTCTCCGTAAAAGCCAAGGAAGCCTACTATATACCTGTGTGGCATAGTTATCTCGGTGCTCCAGAGCAGCTTAGTAAAGACTATGTTATAAATGAGTTAAGAGACGTATTAGAGCAGAAAAATATTAAAAAATACGGCCAGAATATAAAATATGATTTTATTGTTCTTAAGCATAACGGGATTAATCTTAAGGGTATATATTTTGATACGATGATTGCTTCTTATGTCCTTAACCCTTCTAAATTCAACCATGGTCTGTCGGATATGGTTCTTGAATATTTAAGTTATAAAATGACGTCTATTACCGATTTAATCGGAAAAGGTGCCAAGCAGATCACCATGGATAGGGTAGAGGTTGAAAAGGTTGCCCCGTATGCATGTGATGATGCTGAGACAGTTTTTCGTCTGGAGCAGATTCTAGATAAAGAGATGGAAGAAAAGAATTTAGCTAAACTTTTTTTTGATGTGGAGATGCCTCTTGTAGAGATACTAGCTGAGATGGAAATGTTGGGAATAAAGGTAGATATAAATTATCTTAAAGAATTAGATGTGGATTTTTCAGGCAGACTTAAGAAACTAGAAGAAGAGATATATAAAAAAGCATATCAAAAATTTAATATAAATTCTCCTAAACAGCTTAGCTTTATTCTTTTTAAAAAATTGGGATTACCTCCTTTAGCTAAAACAAAAACAGGCTATTCAACACAGGAATCAGTTTTAAGAGAGCTTGCACGTACCAATGAGCTACCATCTTTAGTTCTGGAATACAGAGAATTGATGAAATTAAAATCGACCTATGTTGATTCTCTTACTAATCTTATCAATCCTGCCACCGCTAGGGTTCACACCTCTTTTAACCAGACTGTTACCGCCACAGGGAGGTTATCATCAAGTGAACCTAACCTGCAGAATATTCCTATACGTACCGAACTTGGCAGGAAGATAAGAAGGGCATTTATTCCTGAGGATGGGTATAAATTTGTTTCCTGTGATTATTCACAAATAGATTTAAGGGTCTTGGCACATGTGTCCGGAGATAAGAATTTATGTGAATCTTTCTTAAATAATGAGGATATACATATAAGGACAGCCTCCCAGATATTTGGTGTTTCTACTGATATTGTGACAGACCAGATGCGTAAGGTAGCCAAGACGGTTAATTTCGGTCTTTCCTATGGGATGAGTGCTTTTGGTTTGTCCAGAGACCTTGGAATAGATG
>DAOVJB010000109.1 GCA_030673425.1 Elusimicrobiota bacterium
ATAGCGTGGAATCATTTTTAAGTACCCCCGTCAATTTTTAGAGATCCTTTTTAATTTAACACTGGCTTCCCTGAATAACTGTACTGCTAAATCATCAGGATATTTGCCGTTGAATATTACCTTCTTTATACCTGTCTGAATAATCATTTTTGCACATAGTACACACGGCTGGTGCGTGCAGTAGATAACCGCCTCATGCATATCAACACCGTATGAAGCAGCAAAAAGGAGTGCGTTGGCCTCAGCGTGCATTCCGCGGCATAATTCCTGTCGCTCGCCTGCTTTAATCTTAAGTTTATCTCTTAAGCATCCTTTTTTTTCACAATGCTCAAGTCCGCTCAAAGTTCCATTATATCCTGTAGATATTATTCTTTTATTCTTTACTATGATTGCACCGACTATTCGTCTAAGGCACGTAGAGCGTTTGGCAACGACCTGGGCAATCTCCATAAAATATTCATCCCACGAAGGGCGCTTCATATCCTTCTTCCTTTAGTGTCTGAAATGTCTTATACCTGTAAATACCATGGCAATACCATGCTGGTTGCAGGTATCAATGACCTCTTTGTCCCTGATTGAACCGCCCGGCTGGATAATTGCCCTTACCCCCATCTTCTTTGCCTCATCAATACCATCTCTAAACGGGAAAAACGCATCAGAAGCCATAACAAGATTCTTTGCATCTTTTAACACAGGTTTAGCCTGTTTCATTTTCATATTGGCTATCTTAACTGAGTCAACCCTGGACATCTGTCCTGCTCCCACACCTAAGGTCTGGTCTTTGTTTGCAAGAAGAATAGCGTTTGATTTAACATGTTTTACGACCTTCCATGCAAATTTTAGAGCCTGCATCTGTTCTCCTGTAGGCTTTTTCCTGGTTACGACTTTCAATTTCCCGCTAAAGATTTTATTATTAATATTCTGAAGGAGCATTCCTCCTGAGACCTTCTTGTAGTCAAGTTCCCCTGTAACAGTTGAGGTGGATAAAGATACCTGGAGCAGGCGTATATTTTTCTTCTTTTTCAATATATTTAAGGCATCACTGCTATATCCCGGAGCAATTACACATTCAACAAAGGTTTTATTTATTTCTCCCGCAGTCTCCTTTGTAACGTTTCTGTTAAATCCCACGATGCTTCCGAATGCACTTGGAGGGTCGCATGATAATGCTTTCCTGTAAGCCTGGACCTGTTTCTTATCAATTGCTACCCCGCATGGATTATTATGTTTCATAATAACTGCCACGGTCTGGTTAAATTCTTTTACGATTTCCCAGTTAGCGTGCAGGTCCAGAATATTATTAAAAGATAATTCCTTACCGTGCAATTGTTTTATGTCGGTTATAATTCCCCGGGTTCCCTGCTCTTTGTATAATGCTGCCCTTTGATGAGGATTCTCCCCGTAACGCAGTTCCTGCAGCTTCTCTAAAATAAGTTCTTTTCGTTGCGGGAATTCTGTATCAGCCCCTGTTTTTTTGTTAAAATATTGATAGATTAATCTGTCATAAGCAGATGTTTTTTCAAATACCTTGCATGCAAGTCGCAGGCAGGTATTCGTAGAAATATTGCCTTTGTTTTTCCTGATCTCTTGGAGTATGACTGCATAGTCGCCTGGATCGGTTATTATAGCTATATTTTCATAATTTTTTGCTGCAGACCTTAGCATCGTAGGTCCGCCTATATCTATATTTTCGATTATTTCTTTGTGTGATGTCCCTTTTCTATTAACAGTTTCCTCAAAAGGATACAGGTTTACCACAACCATGTCAATAAGCTCAATTTTGTGTTTCTTTATCTGTCTGATATGGTCTTTCTTATTCCTTAAAGCAAGAAGCGCCCCGTGAACCCTGGGATGCAGGGTTTTTACACGTCCGTCTAATATCTCAGGTGACCCTGTAAAATCTGAAATATTCCTGACAGGAATTTTATTATTGCTAAGAAGCTTTGCCGTTCCTCCTGTAGAGATAATCTCAACATTCATTTTGCTTAAGGCTTTAGCAAATTCTAAAATCCCTTTCTTATCAGATACGCTTATAAGTGCTCTTTTAATTTTGACCATCGACTACGACTCCTTTTACTCTTCTATAATTACTCTTTTATCTTCTATTTTCAACCTTCCTGCGCAGAATAGGCTTACTGCCTCAGGGTATGCCTTGTGTTCTTCTTTAAGGACTTTTTCTGCTAAAGATTCAGGAGTATCATCATCTAATACAGGAACGACTTTCTGTAAAATTATGGGTCCCGTATCACAACCCTCGTCTACGAAATGTACGGTACAGCCTGAAGATTTTACTCCTGATTTTATAACTGCTTCATGAACGTGATGGCCGTAAAGTCCCTTTCCTCCGAATGCCGGAAGAAGTGCAGGATGAATATTCATTGCTCTGTTTCTAAAGTCTTCAACAAAGTAAAAACCGAGAATAGACATAAAACCGGCTAGACAGACTAACCCGATTCCTCTTTTTTTTAACTCTTCTGTTATCGTTTTTGTATACTCTAATTTGTCCGGATACCTTTTAACATCAAGAAATAGGGTTTCTATGTTATGTTTTTTAGCCCGTTGTAGGGCATATGCGTCTTTTTTGCTGCTTATAACTACAGAAATTATCCCGTTTACTTCACCCACATCCTGTGCGTCAATCAGAGCCTGAAGATTTGTTCCTTCTCCTGAAACTAAAACACCAATCTTGATCTTTTCCATTTTTTTCTCCTCGTTTTAAGGAGTTTTATATTATCTTGACTGCTTTTTTCCCTTTTGTTATTGTTCCTATTACCTTTGCATGAGGTAAATATGTCAGGACTTTACCGGCCTTACCAGATTGAACTATTAAAACCATACCTATCCCCATATTGAATGTGCGAAACATCTCATATTCGGCAATCTTCCCTTTTTTCTGAATTATGTTAAATATTTCATGCACCTTCCATGAACCTTTTTTTATAAAGGCATTACAGTTTCCAGACAGGACTCTGGGGATATTATCAAAGAATCCTCCGCCGGTAATATGGGCGATGCCTTTAACAGCATCTTTTAAATCTGGTTTCTGTAATATGCAAAGTATATCTTTTACATAGATCTTAGTAGGTTTAAGTAATTCATGAGCATACTTTTTTAATTCTTTTTTCGAGAAGATTTTTCTTATTAAAGAATAACCATTGCTGTGTACACCGCTTGAAGGCAGTCCTATCACTACATCCTGCGGTTTTATTTTATTCTGTTTTATGAGTTTGTTTTTTTCTACAATTCCTACACAGAAGCCAGCCAGGTCATATTCTCCTGCTTTATAGAATCCGGGCATCTCAGCTGTTTCCCCTCCCAGAAGCACGCATTGGGCCTGGCGACAGCCGGTAGCAATTCCTTTTATTACTTCTGCGGCTACATTTACCTTTAATTTTCCGGTAGCAAAATAGTCGAGAAAAAATAAAGGTTTAGCACCGATGGTTATAATATCGTTAACACACATAGCCACCAGGTCAATTCCCACGGTGTTATGTTTATTTATTAACTGGGCTATTTTTAATTTCGTTCCTACACCGTCTGTGCTGGCGGCCAGAAATTGTTGGGCGGATGTTTTTTTTGCCAGTGGAAATAGTCCGGAAAATCCCCCTATTTCAGGAGCTATTTTTTTTATTTTTTGAACGAGTCTGTTTCCCGCATCAATATCCACGCCTGATTTCTTATAGGTAATCATTTCCTTTTTTTCTCCTCTTTCAGGTATTTAATGAAGACATCTGCTACATTAGGATCAAACTGCGTTCCTTTGCATTTTTCTATCTCTTTTATCACTACTTCTTCGCTGAGTGCCTTACGGTATGGTCTGTCAGACATCATTGCATCATATGAATCTGCTACAGCTAATATCCTGGCACCTAAGGGAGTTTCTTCCCCTTTTAATCCATCCGGGTAGCCTTTGCCGTCCATTCTTTCATGATGGTGCCTTATAAACGCGAGTACATCATCAGGTAATCCTATCGGGGCTACAATTTGCTCGCTTATCTCAGGATGTTCTTTTATCTTCTTATACTCTTCCTCGGTTAATTTCGCCGGTTTGTGGAGGATTAGATCGCTGATTCCGATTTTACCTATATCATGCAAGTGTGCTGCTGTTTTTAGATTATCCAGATACTCATTATTTAATCCAAGTCTTTTTCCCATTGCTATTGCATAGTCTCCAACTCTGAATACATGTCCCTGTGTGTACGGATCTTTGGCATCAAGTGCGTGTGCTAAAGACTGGACATTATTCATATATGAATTGCGCAAATCTTCGTATAACCGGGCGTTTTCAATAGAGACTGCTGCCTGGCTGGAAATTCCTTTTAATACCTCTAAGTCATACGGGGTAAATATTTCTTTATTCCTTTTATTATTTACATTGATGATTCCGATTACTTTGTTTTTTACTATTAAGGGAACACTGATTAAGGATTTGGTATAATATTTCTCATGGTTTGTTTTGCCAAAACGCGGGTCTTTTTCAATATTCGCAATAAGCAGAGACTGATTATTTTCAGCTACCCATCCTGATATTCGCTCCCCGACTTTTAGCCGCGTACTTTTTATAATGTCTATCTCTAATCCAAAAGAAGCCTTAATCGTTAGCTCAGTAGTGTTTTCATCAACTAAAAGTATAGAACATATTTCAGCTCCCAGGATATCTTTTATTTGATCGAGTATAGTTGCCAGAATAGTTTCTAAGTTTAAGGAGGAAGCAATCGCCTGCCCGGCGCCGGATAATGCTTCCAGCTGTTCACTTCTTACTTTCAATGAGTTATAACTGAGAGCATTGTTTATAGACATTGCTGCCTGTTTTCCTAAGGTGGACAGCAATTCTAAATCTTCTTTTTTATAGATATCACCCGATATCTTTTTATTTAAGTTTATTAAACCAATCATTTTGTGTTCCACTATTAAAGGAATACATATTTCAGCTTCTAATTTTGTAAATATTTCTATACCGTGTGATTTAATATTTTTATAAAGAGGGTTGATTTTAATTTGTTCTTTTTCTATTAATTCA